>JAAZCR010000227.1 GCA_012513195.1 Bacilli bacterium
CATAATAACACTCTTCTCTAACTTATCTAATATAAAATATTAGTTTATGAAGGGAAAAATTAAACAGAAAACGCATTTATCTTGGAAATTTGACCCATATCATATTTATTTTATTAGGGTAATATGCTATAATAAGTTGTAGTTAAAATAAAAAAAAGAAAGGAATGGTAAGATGAAAGCATTTGTTGATAAAAACACTTGCATCGGCTGTGAACTTTGCCCATCTTTATGCCCAGATATTTTCTATATGAGTTCTGAAGGTTATGCGGTAGCAAAGGACATTGAAATTCCTGAAGATTTAATTGAAAGTGCTCAATCAGCGGCAGAAAGTTGTCCAACTGGTTCAATCACTGTAGATGAAATGTAAAGTAGCTTCTAGCTACTTTTTTTATTAGTGATAAATAAATTCTAAATAATCTCTTAAAAGATATTGGTAAATAATGGCAAATATTGTAAAATATGTTTATGCACTATTTTGAGGAGAGAGATTAAGTTGATACAGCGGAAGAAAAGTATTAGGCGAAGTATTAATCTATCTTTGATTTTAATGGTGGTATTATTGGTTTTATCTGTATGTTGTTATATTAGGTTTAATAATGAGCGTAAGAATTTAGATAATACCACAAAGGAATTTAATAAATTACTACAATCATCTAATCAATTGACTTATACGGTTTTTGAATTAGAGCGATTGATGAGTTTATACATAAGAGATCATAATGAAGATTATTATACAGAGTATTTGGGAGAGTACTATAAGTTCAAACAAAACACATTTTTAACTGATACTTTACTTTATAATCATGAATTTCATGATGATGCCAAAACTATCTACAACATGATAGAATCATTACAGAAAAATCATGAAGAAGGGAAAATTGGCACACATGAACCGATTATCGTAAAAATTGATACTTTTATCAAGCGCATTACAGAGTATCAATTATCATTGGAAAAAGCATTAAATCATAAAGTTAAATACCATCAACAACTTACTTTTCTTGCTACTTCAGCTACTATTTGCTACGGATTGTATTTTATTATGAAACTATACTTTGTGGTTGTTAAACCAATCTTCGAGAATCAAAAAATCTTAAAAGCTATTAATGCTGGACAAGAAGATTTGCGTTTAAGATACAAATACAATAACGACATTGCTGAATTATTTCATAGTTTAAATAAATATATTGATATTTCACAAAACAGTATAAAACTAATTGAAGATCAATATAATCGTATTAAAGTTTATTCAGATTTTGGTGAGATTAATTTTATTGAATATGATTTTCATGAGGAACTTATTAAAATTACATTTTGCGATAAATTAGTTAAACGCTGTGGCTATGATAGTAGTCGTAAGACTTTCACAATTGAAGAATTTAAAGCGCTGATTCATCCTGATGATCTCCCCATTTTCCAACAAACAATTGATGCCATTCGCTTGCATGAAGATAAGGAATATTGGGTAGATATGCGCTTAAAATATCCTAATTGTGAAGAGTACATGCATATTTCTACTATTGGTCAAATTTATTATGAAAATAATTCGACCTTTATGGGTGTTCAATTAGATATCACATATTTGAAAGAAATACAAATGAAACTTGCGGAACAAGAGGAAATGTATCGTCTTATTATTGAAAACACATCGGATTTAATCGGGAAGATTAGTCCTGATGGTAAACTTCTCTTTGCGAGTAAAGCATATATTGAAACATTTAGAGGTGTTAAAACATATATCGACGAATATGATTATTTAGTTAAAGTGATGAATAAAGATTGGTTTAAAAATATTTTTAAACCCCCTTATTCTACTCGTGAAGAGATTTTGGTGGAAACCGCGCATGGCGACCGCTGGATTTCTTGGCATAATGATGCAGTGTTAAATGAAAATAATGAAGTGGAATATATAATTACTGTTGGTCATGATATTACGGAAATTAAACGCATGTATGATAAGTTAAAGTATGATTCAGAGCATGATTATTTAACTGGTCTATTAAACAGACGTGGTTTATATGCCAAACTCGATGAATTTCATTCATATGAAAGTCTCGCTGCCTTTTTTATCGATTTAAATAATTTCAAAAACATCAATGATTTATATGGACATGAAGTTGGTGATAAGATTATTACCTTGATCGCCCAAAATTTAGCGAGTTTTCCCGATGGTAATCTCATCATCTCTCGCTTATCTGGTGATGAATTTGTTGTTTTAGTACCAGATTATGATAAGAACGGTTTGCTTGATAAGGTAAAGACATATTTAGATAAACATATGAATATTAACTATCAAATTGATGGTATTGATATTTTCATTTCAACTTCAATTGGCTATGCTTTATATCCTGAAGATACTTTAGATTTCGAAATGTTAATATCATTTGCGGATATCGCAATGTATGAATGTAAAGTAAACCACCTAAATGAATGCTTAAAATTCAATCCCCTTATGTATGAAATCGTCACCAAACGAGTTAAAATTGCGAATGACTTAAAACAAGCGATAGATAATGATAAATTTATTATATACTTCCAAGAAATTGTAAATATTAATACTAATAAAGTAGAATTTATTGAAGCATTAGTACGATGGGAATCAGATAATGGGATAATCTTGCCTAAAGATTTCATCCAAATAGCCGAAGAAACAGGGTTCATGTTAGTATTAGATAATTTAGTAATTGATAAAGCCTTAAAGCAATTTACTGAGATTCGTAAAGAACCACAATATTATGACACTAAACTATCTCTTAATATCAGTAGATTGAATTTACTAAATAGTAACTTTCCTACGAATCTTTATCACCATGCTATAAAATACAATATTAATCCACAAGACATCATTATAGAAATAAATGAAAATACCTTCATGAATAATATTGAATATTCAGGATATCAAATTAATCGGTTAAGAGAATATGGCTTTAAGATAGCGATTGATGATTTTGGCAGAGAGTATTCATCGTTATCAATTCTAAATCGCCTTACTTTCGATATCATCAAAATCGATCGCCTATTCATTGATCATTTAGATTCGCAATTAAGTGTTGAAATCATCAATATGGTTAATCGTATCGCTACGGTATATAAC
>JAAZCR010000228.1 GCA_012513195.1 Bacilli bacterium
GTAAATATCCCGTTGTAATAACGCCAATTTCTTTTTCTTCCAAATTGTATACGGGATAACCATGACGACAAATTCCTTTGCGTTGTAACTCTAAACCAACGAGTTTTCGTTTTAAACCCTCTTCTTTTTGCTTTAAAAGGGCTTCTTTACCAATAAAATCAGTATCCAATTTCACAAAATATCCTAAGCCTGCTTCAAGTGGTGTAATAATTTCACTAATTTCATTACCATATAATGGCATTCCTGCCTCGAAGCGAAGTGTATCTCGTGCTCCCAAACCAATTGGGAGAACACCTTTATCGATCAAAACTTTCCAAATTTTCACGATACCTTCGCTACTAGCATAGATTTCAAACCCATCTTCACCAGTATATCCTGTGCGACTTACGATGCATTCTTCATCTAATACCTTAAAGATATCGAAGTAAAAGTATTTCAAAGTATTTAAATCATAATCTGTAAGTTCTTGAAGAATTGCTTGCGCTTTTGGTCCTTGTAAGGCTACTTGGCCATATTTTATTGATTTATCTTGAATAATAACACGATAATCATTACTATGTTTTACAATCCACTCATAATCCTTTAAAGTGTTAGAGGCATTTACTACTAATAAGTACTGTTCATTATTAAACTTATAAACTAATAAATCATCAACGATACCACCATGCTCATAACACATCATGGTATACATAATTTGCTTATCATTTATTGTGGTAATATCACCAGTAACTAGTTTTTGTACAAAACTTTCACTATCTGGTCCAGAAATAAAGATTTCCCCCATGTGACTAACATCAAAAATACCACATTCATTCCGAACAGTTAAGTGTTCATTGGTTATGCCTGAATATTCAATTGGCATTTCCCAACCAGCAAAATCAACCATCTTCGCTCCTAATGCTAAATGTTCGTTATATAGCGGGGTCCTTTTCAACTCTGCCAACTCCTATTCCTCCTCGTCTATTAATGCTAAATAAATAATACTACATTTTCACAAAGTTAACAATCACTTTTTCACAAAAAATGAATGCGCTTTACTAACTATTAGTATGATTATTAATCGACAAACTAAGTGTCTTTGTCTCGCCATTTGCCAACATAACTTTAACTTCACCTTTACCAGTTTCCCGCTTTGTTTTCACCCAAAAGGCAACGCTTCCGCCAATTAATGCTAATTGTTTAGGTCCAATCACTTCAAGATTATTAGTTGTTTCGATTGTAATACTATCAAAGGAGTAAGGTAAGATGTTTTCATATTGATCTACTAAACGTACTTGAATACGACAAACATCATAGGTATCACCAATAATCAATGTTTCCTTATTAGACTTAACTTCCAAGTTTCTAACAGTAGATTCATTTTTAATTGCTTCACAAACCTTTTTATCATTTTGATAGCCAATAAACCTATACTTTACATCTTGCCCCCAATTATTAATATACTTAGTATATAATTCTGCTCCTTTTTGATAACTCATGTGGTATTTAATCATTAAATAAGCCATGATTAACATACCTTTAATGTTTAACTTGCCCGTTTGAAGGATTTGCTTAAAGACTACTTTTAGCTTCTTCGCATCTTTTTTCTAAAATCCCTCATTTTCTAATAAATTTCCAAAGAAATCATCGATAATAATCGGTGGATGTGGTAAATATTTAAACTCTTTTTGATCAGGATAAAAACGCCCTAAATAATCATCATTACGATAAACATCTACATAATCACAGTTAGTAAAGATATATACTCTACTTAATAATGAAGCATCATACTCACCAGTATTTAAGGTGCTAGCCACATGCAAAACGGGATATTTATCTTGTTGGCTACTATAAGCATAAAATGCTGTTTTTTCAAGGCGAAACATATCCATTACTCCATGATGACAGATGCGATCACCACTACCGAACTCTTTATGAGTATTATAATCTACCATACACCAACCGATGGCACCACAAAGATCATCATATTGATACATCGCATTTAAAACCCGCAAATGTCTTAGTGCATGCTCAACTCGTTTTGCTTCTGAATCAAACTTCTTAGTAGGAAACATGTGACCATTATGTTCGGTAACCAGATAAGGCACTTTTTTGCCAGTTACTTTTATAGGTTTATCTAATCCTTGGTTTTTACCCGAATGAACGAAATCATTATATGTATAAACATCTTCAAACAAATGACTATGTTTAAAGTTTCTTACTCCACCAGTAGGGCGCGTATCATCAAGCATCTTCGCTAATCGATTCATTTCTTGATAAAACACATCATCATCTTTAGATTCATTTATACGTACGCCCCACAAGATAATTGATGGATGGTTAAAGTAATTAATAATCATTTCTTGTAAGTTTTCTTTGGCATGTTCCTTCCATTTTTGATTACCTATATGTTGCCAACCAGGAATTTCACAAAAAACTAATAATCCTAACTCATCGCATCTATTCACAAAGTGCTTCGATTGCGGATAATGAGATAGACGGACAATATTAACGCCTAATTCATTTTTGAGTATTTCTGCATCTTCTTCTTGGGCGCTCTTGGGCATAGCATAACCGACATATGGGTAACTTTGATGACGATTTAATCCTCTAAGTTTTATCTTCTTACCATTTAAATAGAACCCATCTGGTTGAAAACTTACTTCACGAAAACCAAAACGCTCTGTAACATTGTCTACTAATTTTTCATTATTTAATAATTCTACTGTTAAGTTATAAAGATTGGGTTCTTCAATATCCCATAATTTGATATCAGTAATTATATCTTTAATAGTAATCTCTTTATCATTTATATTTAAAGCATGAGTAATCGTTTTGATGATAGTATTTCCTTCAAATATTTTAATTCTCAATGCATTATTATCATCTAATATTGGTTCATTAAGAACAATATTGATTTCTAATTGTTTATTTACATCGGTTACCTTCTTAGTCTTAATAAAAACATGTTCAATGTGGCACTTCTCCACTATCTCTAAACTTACTTCCCGATAAATGCCACCATAGGTAAGATAATCCATGACAAAACCAAAAGGTGGGATATCGCTTAGTTCCGTACTATCCACTTTAACAATTAAATGATTATCTTCATCAAAATTAAAGTAAGGAGTAATATCAACAGTAAAAGGTGTATAACCACCAAAATGATTTGTAATAAACTTACCGTTTACAAATACTTCAGCGTAACCCATCACTCCAGCAAATTTGAGCAGTAATTTCTTTCCTTTATAGATACTAGGTAAATTTAAGATCTTGTGGTAACAAGAGATAAACTGATAGATTTTATCATCAAAATAATTATAAGGTACTTCTTTTACTGTATGTGGTAAATCAACTTTAATACAATCAGGTAACTCCGCTAATTCTAGATATTTCTCCTCAAAATGAGGTAAAAAATTCCAATCATAATTTAAATGTTTAATTTCGCGCATAAAATCCCTCCACTTATTCCCATTATAACAAGTTTCTTGGGAAAATAAAACATCTTAAGCAAATCGTTTCTCTTAATGTCTTTTATTTAGTATGATAATAACTAAAGTTAAGACTTAAAATTAAAGGAGGTTAGCCATGAAAGTTGGTTTAATTGGACTTGGTAAAATGGGTTATAATCTCGCCCTCAATATGCGGGATAATCACATTGAGGTAATTGCCTACAATCGTACGGTAGAAAAAGTAAAAGAGATTGAAAAAGAAGGTGTACAAGGTGCCTATACTTTAGAAGACCTTGTACATAAACTTCCTAAACCTCGCATAATCTGGATGATGATTCCAGCTGGTAATCCTGTTGATGAAATGATTGATAAATTATTACCACTAATCGAAAAAGGGGATGTTTTAATCGATGGTGGTAATTCACATTATAAAGATACCTTACGTCGTTATGAGTTGTTAAAGGAAAAAGAGATTAAGTTTGTTGATATTGGTACTAGTGGAGGTGTCTCTGGGGCACGAAATGGTGCATGTATGATGATTGGTTGTGGCGATGATGTTTTTACCATTATTGAACCATTAGTTAAAGTCCTCTGTGTACCCAATGGCTATTTACATACTGGTGTAAATGGTAGTGGCCATTATGCGAAAATGGTTCATAATGGTATTGAGTATGGCATGTTACAAGCGATTGCGGAAGGTTTTGAAATCCTAGAAAAAGCACCTTTTAACTTCGACCTAGAAAAAGTAGCACAGGTTTATAATAATGGTAGTGTGATAAGAGGTTGGTTAATGGAATTACTCCAAAATGCTCTTTCAAAAGACCCAAAATTAGAAAATATCTTAGGAGTAGTACATTCTTCTGGAGAAGGATTATGGACTGTCCAAGAAGCATTAGAATTAAAGGTTCCCGTTCAAGTCATTGCGTCTAGTTTATTTACCCGTTACCGCTCAGAACAAATGGATACCTTTGCTGGTAAAGTAATCGCGGCATTACGTAATGAATTTGGAGGTCACAAAGTCGAAACGAAAGAATGAAGGTGAGTAACATGAACAGTAACACATTTGTCATATTTGGGGGTACTGGTGACTTAACACATCGCAAATTAATGCCAGCATTATATAAC
>JAAZCR010000229.1 GCA_012513195.1 Bacilli bacterium
GCTTTACACGCTTACAAATTAGGCTTATTACATCCCGTTACGATGGAACCTTTTGTGATTGAATGCAGTCTTCCCCTTGATATGGCGAAGTTACTTTAGGTTTCAGTTTATTTATAAGATACAAAAAAAACATTGCGAGACTAGCACCGCAAGTATCGATTAACACGTCGAGGAAAGAAGCTACTCGATTAGGAATATAATATTGATGTATCTCATCAGTAATGGCATAGAAACAAGTGAAGATAATCGAGTATAAATATTTATGTTTAGTATAAGGTCTTATGATGTTATAAAAGAGTAAACTTAAAATAAAATACTCGCTAAAATGCGCTAGTTTTCTTATCATTAGATGCAGAAATGCGCCTAAGGAAGAATCAATATCAACATGAAAGAAATTAAACAGTTTTAACACAAGAAGACTTGTTTCACTACTTTGTTCTCCACTCTGATGAGAGAAGTAAAAGATCACACTCATCCATATTAGTAATAAAATAACCTTAAAGACAAGTTTCATGTTATTCCCCTATCTATAAATTAAATATCAATAATTATATTTAAAATTATATCTAATAAGATAGATGATTTCAAAATAATAATATGATAAATAAAAAGAAGAGGTGTAAGCATGGTTTCTAGAACGGAGATTGAGGTTCGCTACAGTGAAACGGACCAAATGGGAGTTGTCTATCACGCCAATTATTTGGTTTGGTTTGAAGTGGCACGGGCTCATTTTATTAAAGACTTAGGTTTTGATTATCTGGAGTTAGAAAACCGCGGATTACTCTTTCCTATCCGTGAAGTCCATATTGAGTATTATCGTCCTTGTCATTATGGCGAAAAGATATTTGTAGAAACAAGAGTAATTGATTTTAATGCCGTTAAAACGACCTACGAACAAACTGTCTATAATGACACTGGTGAATTGAAAGCAAAAGGGCATATTACTTTAATTTCTGTTGATAAGGAAACCTTCTTAGTCACTAAAATCAATAAAAAAGCGCCTGACATTTATGAAGCATATATGAAACTTGTTAATAAAGAATAAGGATTTTAAGTGTACACTTAAAATCCTTTTTTCGTCTGTTTGATAATAATAGTAAACAGTTCTTCCACAAAATGCGCAATTACATCTACATAATACTCTACATCTTGTTTAGTGATGATGTTTGGCTCATCACTACCATGATTGATATCAGTTTGATGCGCGATTTTATTCCGGCGGTCATATATTTCATCGAGTAAGCGAATTAATCTAACTCCTGGTTTGATGAGCCCTTTCTTTTTCAAATTTTCTTCCGCTAATGCGAAATCATCCTCAGGTGTGATGATATTAAGAAGTTCTTTTAGGCGATTAGGAGCCATAAAGGTAAGATTACTATTTATATCAATTAAGGCATTTGTTAGATAAAACTCGAAGTTTTCTTGGTCATATAATGCTTGTTCAATGAGTCTTAAAGGTACACGATATTCATAATACTTTTCTGTTTTTGGTAACTCATTATTAAATATTTTAATGAAACAATACACCAAAATCTCGTGCATAAAGAAATCTAAAGCACTCATGACATAAACAATTTGAAACCGCAAGATATCATTAGCCGCTTCATATTCTTGTTTACTCATTAGATAATCGACAATTTTATATTGTTCCCGTATGCGGACAATGTTCTTGCGAAACCCTAATATGATATCCTTCGCTTCCTTATCGATGTAATGGATATTCTTCCGCCTTTTCTTAGTTTCACGGTTATAGAGACTAGTTCGATTCTTCATCATTTTTCACTACCCCACCGTGCTTAAACTCATAAGTTGCTCCATATTTACCCAATAGATAGCCTAATTCTATGTTTTCATTTTCTAAAACATCTTCGATTTCATACAATGAGTAACATACGGTGGCCATCGTTTTTAAATTCTTATCCATTAGCCAGATTTGGTCGCGGCGGAAGACTCTAAGGTCTAGTAACGTGGTATTATGCGCAGAAAAGAGTAACTGTGCATTATTAGTATTAATTAATGGGTCATTAAATAAGTTGATAAAATATTTGATAAAAGCTTGGTGCATATGCTTTTCAAACTCATCAAAAAGGAGTACTTTTCCTTCCTTTAATACTTTATTAATTAATACTAATAAAGTGAAGATTTTCTTAACACCCCTCGATTCTTCATTAATACTGATTTCCCCATTGTAGTATCTAACATATACATCATCATCTCTTTTTACGAAGGCATTAATACCGATTTCGATATCATCAAGATAATAATTTATTTCCGCTTCTACACCCATTTGTTTAAAATCCTGTAAAGCTTCATTATAAATCTCAACTTCATCTTCTGTTTCGGACATGATAACGATGACGTTTTCTGTAAGATATTTATATACTTTTTTGATAATCTCATTATCATCATAATTAACAAGAAGTGGAAGTAGAAGTTTTTCTTGACCTATTTTATCTAATACTTGCTTAAATGTCACATTTAGAGACTCATCATACTGATAATTATTACCATCTTTTAGATAAAGGATTTTCTCTTTATTTTGCTCAACAACATATAAATACTCACTCTTAACCTCATTTTTCCCTAAATCTACACCATACATATAGCGTTTGTTAGCTATGGTAAATTGAAGATCGATACGGGTTGGTTCATCTGCTTTACTTGAAAAATGCGGGAATACTTTAACTTCTTTTATATCTCCTTTAAGTAATGCTTGGAGATACTTTACCGCTTTAAAAACATTCGATTTCCCCGCTCCATTCGTACCGATAATAAGCGATGTAGGAAGTAGCGCTAAGTTAGCACTTTTTCTTACATAAATTTGATGTAAAGGATCTAAACTTGCAAGCATCGATATAGTAATGGGGTCTTTAATGGAGCGATAGTTTTCAATGGATAGTTGGATTAACATGACAACCACAACCTTTCCTACTAAGTCTATTGTATGACAATTAACATGATTATTCAAGAAATGGTATATATAAAAACAAAAATAGGGATGTTAACCATCCCTATTAGTTTAATTGATTATTCATGTGTTTGTTCAGTTTCTGTTTTTTCCGCTTTACTTTTAAAGAACCCAGGAAGGTCCATACCAGCCATCTTAAAGATGTCTTCAAATGGTGGGAGTGACTTTAACATACCAGAAATGAATTTAGCGGTACTAGGTACGCCGTCCCCTTCTTTTCCTAATGAATCCCATACAGTAACTTTATCGATCTTAATACCCTTAATCGCTTCAACTTGTGCTTTAACAAGTTCAGGTAACTTATCAGTAATCATCATCGTGATAGCGGATTGTGGATCGCCACCAGCAGCTTGAACGAGTTCAGCGAAACCTTGTGCTTGTTTTGTCAAGATCGCATAAATACCATCAGCTTGTGCTTGCATCTTATAAAGAATCGCATCAGCTTCCCCTTTAGCTTGCCGACGAATCCGCTCTGCTTCGGCTTCAGCTTCAATTTCCACTTTTTGTTTTTCTATGTCAGCTTTAAATAAGGTATCAGCTTATAATGTTGCCCGTTCACGTATAGCCCGTGCTTGTTCAGCTTCTTCTTCCGCTAAGTAAGATTCTTGTAAAGCCTTAGCGCGTTGAACATTTTCAGCTGTAACAGCAATTTTTTCTGCAATCGCTTCTTTTTCCCGACGATTAGCTTCTGAATTCGCAATAAGAATCTTGGCATCGTTTTGCCCTTGAACTGCTGCTGCATTAGCTTGTGCTACTTTAATCCGTTCTTCTTGTTTCGCATTAGCTTCACCAATTGAACCATCACGGTTCTTTTCCGCCACAGATTTACGGGCATCATTTATCGCTTTCGCTGCTGCTTCTTTACCTAATGCTTCAATATAACCAGACTCATCTTTAATATCGGTTACGTTTACGTTGATGAGTTTTAAACCGATTTTCTTTAATTCTTGTTCCACGTTCTTTTGAATATTAGCTAAGAATTTATCACGGTCAGCGTTAATTTCTTCAATATCCATCGTCGCAACTACTAAACGTAATTGACCGAAGAGCATATCACTAGCAAGTGTTTTAATTTCATTATGACTTAACCCTAACAAACGTTCTGCCGCATTTTGCATAACTCCAGGTTCTGTGGAAATCCCAACAGTAAATCTACTTGGCACATCAATTCGAATATTTTGACGTGATAATGCACTTGTTAAGTTAACTTCAATAGACATGGGGGTTAGATCCATATACTGATATTTTTGAACAATTGGCCATACAAACGCCCAACCACCATGAATACATTTACTACTCATTGTTTCTCCAGATTCCGTTTTTCGGGTTCTACCATAAATAACTAGTATCTTATCAGATGGACAAATCCGAAAACGACTAATGATAAAGATTAATAATAGGACTACAAACACCGCAATTATCAAAATAATCGGGACAAAAGAACTTGTCAAAAACATACTACTTCTCTCCTTCACTATTCTTTATTTTTTCCACTACAACTTTATCATTAAGAACTTGCACCACCCTTACTACTTCACCAGTAGTTAGGGCTTCACCATAAGTAATCGCGTCCACTTCTCTTAATGCTCCACTAATAACGACGTGGATTTTCCCATATCCAGTATTGTTCGCTGGTATAGGTAAATACACTTCTGCTTCCTTACCGATCGCATTTTTTAATTTTGTGGTTCCATCCGTTTCTAACTTTAAAGCTAGACTATATATGAGTGCTACTAAAACTAGTGTTATCGCACCGAAAACAAACGCAAGTATAAAGGTTAAGATGGGATGAACATTATTTTTGCTTAATAAGAATCCACTCCAACCAAAAACTAAGAAAAAGCCAATAATTCCGCGAATGGTGAATAACTGGAATGGTAAGCCAATACTGTCACCTAAACCGATATCCACTTCACTATCAAAATCAGCGTCAATATCGATGCTATCGCCTAAATCAAGAAATGTAAAAACAGTTTGAAGAATAAAGATAACAGAAAAAAACAAAGCTACATAAAAATATATGGACTGTTCCGTGGTTAGGTTTTTGAAGTAATCAAACACCTGATGCCCCCCCTCTCTAATGTTACTTACATTATAGCATGTTTAATAATGTTAAGTAAACAAAATAAAAGGTCCTATTTAAAATAGGACCTTAATTACCAAAAATTAATTCCGCAATGCTGCCAAAGCCAAATTCGCTTAGAATTTGATTTAAATCATAAAGAAGGTCTTCATCGAATGAGTTTTCAACTGCTTCGATAATCACCTCTTGTAGATTCGGTATCGCATCAAAACTTTCTTGTAATGCGAGGAATAAATCTAATTCTTCTTCTGTTACATTAGCTGGATTTTCAAGTTTATCTTTAATTAAATCATTAACCATATGTAAGTTTTCAAGGAACTCATCAACTTTTTCTTGATCTTGTGGTGGAATATCTAATTCATTTAATTTATTTTCGATATTACTTACTAATGTATCATCTTCAACGACTTGTTTGAGTTCATCTATCGCTTCTAAGAAGGTCTGTGCTTCAGGACTTACCGCAGTATTTAAATCATAATAAATACTAATTTCGTCAGCACCTAGAACTAAGTCTTCAAAACGAATTAGTTTATTATCCATTGCTTTTTCTAATTCTCTTTGAATAACTTCTTTTTTGATTCTAAATTGCACTGTTTTAGAGTCAATTTTTCCTTCTTCTAATTCTATGGTAAACTGTTCTAGTAATTTAGAGAACACGAACTTAGGAATAGGAAGTTTACCAATTTTAAATTGCGATAATGTTAAGATTATTTCATCTTCATCAGTTTTGACTTCTACTTTAGCTGTAATAGTCGTTCTTATGCGAGAATAAGCCAATTTAGTGTATAGAATCAAGTGATCTGTTTCAACATCCACCCAAATGCCCTCGACATAAAAGTTTTTGATTTCTTTACCGATACGATTAACTGCTTCTTTGTCGAATCCTTCAAAATACCCGTATATTGTTTTATTAACTTCTACTTCATGAAACTTTATCTTGCGATCCCCAGAAATAAAAGCAAAAACAGCACGATCTAAATCCGCAAGTAAAACTTTTTCTACATCTTGATATTCAGCAACTTCTTCCTTATTTAGATAATTAGGGGAATTAGCATCATCCATTAACGCAAATACAATTATAACGGTAGGGACGATAATAATAACAAGAATGAGAAAAAGAAACAAGCGCTTAATAAATTTAAACATCCCTTCATCTCCTTTTAATTAAATGACTTGTTTGTTGTTTTCATTATAACATTCATTATTAAAAAGTTAAATAAATTTACATTTATTAAAAAAAAGTGCAGTTTTTTAAAAAACTATCTGCACTTTTCTAAATATAACTATAACTTGTCATTTCAATAGAAAGCATAATCTTTCTATTTTCCAACAATTACTATTATTCTTTCCATCAAATCTTCCTGTTTTACTTACATTGTGGTTAGTTTTGTGAGGTTATAGTATCATAATGGCAATACTTCTTTGTGACTTTAAATATCGTCTAGTATTTCTATCACTTACATATAAAGTTTTCTTTTTCTTCTGTCAACATACGACATTTAATTATGTCTTTGTTTTCATGTTTAATTAAAAAATCATGGGTATTATCATTTTGATTTTGATATATCTGTATTAAATCATGTTCTTTAGTTTGAGAAAGGTAATGAATTTCTACTTCCTTGAATCTTCGTTCTTTTAATGTCTTTACTTCAAGTGTATTCAAAATAAAGCGTAAATACTCAATATTATTGGTATGCACACAATAATCAATACTTCCTGCTTTAACCTTAACTTCATCAACTAGTGAAAATTCCGAAAGATTAAATAATAATTTATCGTAGGTATATTCTTCTTGTGATGCTTGACAAATAAAATATGGTCCAAGAATATCTGGCATAATCCGCTTTAATTTTTGTTTTTCTAAATCATATAAACATAACTCTACCTTTGAATACAAAGCAATATTTTCATCTTTTACAAAGACGGTATCAACGACTAATCTAACTGGAGTAATCTGGGAAATAAAACATCTAATCAAAAACTTATCGTTCCAAGTTAAATCCTGCTTCAATCTAATTTTATTTTTCGTATACATCCAGATCGCATTATATTGATTCTTCATGGTGATTTGATCGATATGCATGTCACCAAAATAGAAGCAAATATTGTCTTGAATCAACTCCACAGCCCCAATTAACGATAAATTAGCATTAATATCGCATTTTGTGGCTGACACGACTTCGCCCTTTTCATAGATCATCTTACTCCCTCCTAATCATCTTAATACTTACTTTAGTATGTTTTAACATCATAACAATTATTTATTTATATTCCTACAATCTAAGTAATACATGTCTATTATAATACATTTTTAGAAATAATTGGGAGTCATCTAAGTTTTTATGTGATTTATTGCACATAATCGTTTGTAGAACTTTTTAAAAGTGAACCCTATGACTTAGATTTCATTAGTATCTAAAAAGATAGTTGTAAGATATTGTATCAGTTAAATATAAACAGTTCACTAAGAAGAAGCATCTGATAAAATTAACCTCCTATCATATAACTTAATTGATAGGAGGTTAATTATTAGCAATTATTTGGTGGGGTAAAGAGAAGTAATAACCCTGCATCAAGTAACAACCTAACTCTTTTAAATGCTCCACTTGTTCCTTAGTCTCTACTCCTTCGATGATGACATCATGGTTATA
>JAAZCR010000230.1 GCA_012513195.1 Bacilli bacterium
AATACATTGTCTTATGATTACCCTTATTCAAGATAATTAGTTTTTGATTACTTAAGATTAAACCTATAAAGAAAGTTACCATTAAGATGAAGGGAATAATCCCCATCTCCATTAAAACCGCAAGATATAAATTATGTGGTGAGGTGAGAGTGGAGAATTCACCACTTTCATTAAAGACAAAAGTGCTATTATTATAACCTACACCATATAACCAATTCTCATTTATTACAGTCATCATAACCTTCCAAATTTTATCTCTACCACTTAAAGCTTCACTTAAGCGTAATTGTTCCTTGATGAAATTTAAGTGGAAAGTGTAATCCACTAAAACAAATCCTAAAATTAATAAGAAGGAAATAATCAATAAGTTCTTAAACTGCCTATTATAATATGGATAATAAAGAAGAAGTAAAACATAGAAAGAAATAACCATTAAGAGGGCGGTTCTACTACCACTTAATACTAGCCCTCCTAACATGATAGGTATTAAGGCGAGAGTGATTATTTTAATACTTAAGCGCTTACTTATAATCGCTAAAATAAAGAGGAAGACACAGCCTAAATAAGCATACTCTCCTAAAGCATTGGGATTATCTAATAAAGATTGCGAACGATTATTTAAAAGTAGCGGAAGCTGAAATAATGTTTCCATCTTCGCTAACTTACCGTAAATCGCAACTATATTATAAAAAAGGATTATCCCTGTAGTAAGTACTAAACCTATAATAAAAGCTTTTGGATTAATATATCGATATAATAGAAGGATGAGGAATAAACTAGGAAAAACAAGCTTTATGAGTTCTCTACTTCTTAATCCCATATCAACATATGTACCATGAAAACTCATGTTGATTTGGTATGAGTTATATACTAAAACGAAGAATAGTAGAGTAAATAAAATTATTTCTGATAAATATTCTAAAATATTTAGTTTTTTAATATTGATAATTATCCCTACTAAAACAAAATACAGGGCAAGATAATAGAGGGAGAACTGGGTATCTCTGAGAGTTATAGTATTAAGATCCCAAATGATAAAATTAACAACTATAAAGATAATGCCGATTATATCTAGATATCGTTCGGTGATGTAATTTAATTTGGTTGCTAGCTCCTTCATGATGTATTTCTCCTCTAGTTGTGATACAGAGATTCGTATAGTCTCGTTATCACCCTAATATCGTAGTTTCCCATAATTCGTCTTCTAGCTTTTTCACCTAATTCTAGTAAATCTTCTTTGGATAATTGAAGTAATCGATAAATGCCCTGGGCGAGTTTTTCGGGATTTTGTTTAGGAACTATTATGCCACAGTCCCCAACTATCTCCTTACAATCACCAACATCAGTAGTTACTACGCCACACATACATGCCATCGCTTCCCCTAACACATTAGGGAATCCTTCTCCTAAAGAAGATAAAACAAAGATATCGCTTAGTGACATAATCCGATTTACATCATTTCTTATCCCTAATAGTATAACATAATTTTCCAAACCATGTTGCTTAATCAAAGAAATTAATGCTTGATTTTCAGAAGTCATGTTCATACCACATAATAAGAGTTTAAAGTTTATTACGTGGTATTCATTTATTAGAATACTAATCGCTTTAAAAAGGGTTGGATGATCCTTTTGCACATCCCAACGAGCGACATTAGTGATAATTATCTCATCTCGTAATCCTAATTCTTTTCTTAACTCTTGATTACTAATTTCATCATAATTGTATCTGTCTAATTCAAAACCATTGTAAATGGTTTTGAATTTTTCTTTTTTATACCCTAATTCAACATGAACATCAGTACTAGAATCGGAATTACTTAAGATATAAGTTGTAAACCTTGATAATTTCGCACATAAGCGGGCAATTTTCACCGTTAAGGTCTTATTATTACCCTCTTCCACATTACTTTGCCTAATACCCCAGATAATTATCTTAATTCCCATTAACTTACCAATGATTAAGCCAAACAAATTCGCATGATAAAGCCATGTTTGAAGCACATCTGTATCTTTTAGTGCTTTGATTAAGTTAAAAGTAGCTTTAGGTAAGTACCAAGGCTTCTTTAAATTAAGGGTGCTAACCTTAATTCCAAGCGCCTTTATCTTCGTACCATAATAACCTTCATCTCCCATGGAGATAACTTGTAAATCATACTTATCATAATTAGCATATTTTAAAATCTTATAAAGCATACTTTCAGCGCCACCATTACCCAAGCCTGTGATTAAGTGAGTTACTTTAAATCTTGTCTTTGCTTCTTCTTTAGCCTTTATTAATGTTACTTGATTTAATCCTAATAAGACAAACATGAAAGTGTTAATGGCGCCAATCTTTAAGAAAGAAAATTCAAAAAACTGACCAATAAAGAATGCTATATAAAAACCATTAAACATGAGTAAGGTATGATAATGAGAAGTTATTTTCTTCATTAACCGGTAATTACTAACCACTAACATTATCATCCAACTTATAAGGATAATGAATGCCAAGATTCCCATTTCCCATAATAACCCTAAATACATATTATGAGTACTCGTGATTTGGGTCGAATAATAATCATGTAAATAGACACCGCTACTACAGAAACCAATCCCAAAAAAGAAGTTTTCTCTAATCGAGTTAAGAATAAAACCCCAGATATCCATTCTTCCTGTTAATCCTTGATTTAACCTTAAGAAATTGATCATAAATTCGGTTTTGATAATAAAAGCTAAGACAAGAGCACTTATGATGGTAATATTAATAATATTGAAGATTCTTATTAAGAACTTATCAAGATGTTTAAAGTGTAGTAGTAAATATAAATATAAGATACCTACCATCATAATACTGTTTCTACTTAAAGATACTAGTAATCCTAATCCAATAATCCCATACCAGATAAAATATAATAAGCGTTTCTTTAAGTTTTTAGTATTAAGTACATAAAAAGTAATTATAAAGAAGGCAATAAACCCATATTCTCCTAAGGCATTAGGATTATCTAAGATTGAGGCATAGCGGTAATTATCAGTTAAGACATTGGGAATAATCCCAAAGAAATAATCGAACTTAAAAAGGGCACCAATTATCCCTAATAGATGGTAGATTAGGAATAACCCTAATAATATTTTGAAACTGTACTTTAGCGTATATTCAGCAGTTAAGCGATATAATAAAGTTATTAGAAGAAAGACGGGGATAATCGTCCATACAAACTCAATACTTCTTCTACCAAGATGAATGAACATGGAATTAAATGATAAGACAAGCATGATAAGTATTAACGGAAAAATAGCTCTAATAAAACTACCTAAATTAAGTTTCTTATAGTTTATAATTAAAACAACAACTATTATCCAACTGAAGATATCATAGAGGATAAAAGTAATACGATTTAGTGGTTCATAATTAACATCAAAAAAACTGAAAGTAAAAAGAAGATAAATAATAGATACAATTAATAAGAGCTCTGAACTTATTTTACTTATTGTCGCCTTCATAATTTTTACCTCTTTTTAAGAACTGATAGATAAATTGCGAGAAAGGATGGACTTTTAGAAGTAAAAGAATTATAAGATATAATAATCCAAAAACGAAAACATATAAAGCTAAATAAATAACCAATAGTATTGTCTTATCTGGTAAAATTAAATATTGGTTAATTGAGATAAGAAGAATATATAGTACAGCATTAACAACAATAATCTTAATCACATCAGAAAAATAGCGATTAAATTTAATGTATCTATATTTAATAATAAAAATGATAAAGATGATTAAACTGATTATTTCTGATAAAGATAAACTAAGCGCAATCCCATAGACACCCATGTAGTGTTTTAAGATGATGCTAAGGATGATGTTCATTAAAGAACCAATAATCGTTATATATAGTGGTAGTTTAGTATTCTTATAGGCATAGGAAACCCTTACGAAATAATCTTTAAGCGAAAAGGCTACAACTCCAAAAGTGTAAAAGTAAAGAACTTTACCAGTAATGAGCGTGTCATTAGGAGTGAATTCTCCTCTTTCAAAAATAATCTTGATAATTGGTTCACTAAATCCTAACATAATAACTGATATCGGTAAAAGAATTAATGTTAGAATATTTGTAGTTCTTCCTATTAATTGAATAAAAGTATCATCTTCACCCTTACTCTTATATCCTAACATTTTTGGATATATAACAGTAAGGATGGAAAGAGTGATGATGTTATAGACTAAATTACGGACCATTAATCCATAATTTAACGCAGCGACACTGCCATCAGCTAAGTTAGAGGCGATGATTTTATTAACTAGTTCATTAACTTGGATTATGCCAAAACTGATTAAAGTTGGTAGAAATAGAATAAAGATGTTCTTTAAGTATTGGTCCTTAAAATCAAGAATGAAGTGATAACGATATCCTTTACTAATTAGAATTAAATCCACCACTAATAATTGTAAAAGGTATGCTAGTAAAATAGCGATGGTTAATCCTTCGATTCCAAACCTATCCGCAAATAGATACAAATAGATTAATTGGCTAATATTAAAGAATAAATCGATGACTTGGACACTTATATACTTGTCATAAACTCTTAATACACTGGCTTTAATCTGATAAACTGGAATTATAACCATTGTAGGTAGTAGAATCTTTGTTAGAGTTACTGTTAAACTAAACTTATTAGGTTCAGTAAAGCCAGGTGCAACTACTCTTACGATCCCCTTAGTAAAAATAAAAGATAAGAGAAATAAACTTATGGAAATAATTAATATGATATTAACCATCTTATTGATAAAAGTATACTGTGATTTTAAATCAGGATAATGTTCCTTGTAAGTAGAAAACTCAGCCATGAATAGGTTTTGTAAAGCTACACCAACACTAGTAAAAATTAAAGTAGGAATGACAAGTGCTACATAAAAAGCGTCCGTGCTACTTCCTACCCCAAACTCCTTCGCTATTCCTACTTCTCTTAACATCCCTAGTAATTTACTAAATAGTGAAATAATCGTTATTATTGATATTACCTGCGGAAGATTTAATTTCTTTGGTTTATCCAAGTTAATCGCCTACTTCATTTATGTTTATCATATTTTATCATATTTTTGCTTATCGTAAAATCATGATTTTGGTCGAATTAAACTCATATTTAAGTATTCGACTAACTTACTAAAAATAACACGATAATTCTTAGTCAAGGTGACAAACTCGCCACCAAAACCTTTCTTAAACTTATATACACCATAACTTGGGTCGTTTTCCTTAACTTCTTTACCTACTACGCCACCTAAATCATAGGTGCTAAAGCCTTCATTTTGAAGTTCCTTAATAATTTCATAATGCAAGTATTGGCCCATGGGTGGAAGTCCTGTGGGATGACTAATACTTGCACCATAGAGGTAACGTGCAGTTTTATTAATACATCCGATTACTGCCATATTATAAACTGTCCCGTTATATGTTGTATAAGCAATGAAACCTCTATTATTTTCTAAAAGGTTTTTGATAACTTGTCTTAAGAAGATTGTATTGATGGATTCAATTTGTTTACGGTTAATCATCGCTTCATAATACTCGATGAAGCGTTCAATATCACTTTCTTCCGTACTAAACCTAACCATAACCCCTTCTTTTTCGGCTTTACGTATACAATTACGGAAAGTCTTACTGAAGTTACTAAATAAAGTATCTAAGGTTTGAGTTAAATCAAGGATAAAGGTGTGATTATTTCCTAGATTAAGAAGCCTGGGATAATCTATATCGTATTGATTTAAGAGGTTAATATCAGTAAAGAGATGCTTATGGTTCTTTAAGTGCTTAATTAATTCATTAAGAAAAGGTTGAACCTCTTTATCATCAACCGATATAGGACCATAATTAACAACTGACACAAAGCGGTTAATTAATGGCACTCTTTTCTTTTGAATAAGGGCACCTGTAGAAATATCTAAGTTGTCCTCGTTTATTTTCACAAAGATTTCATAATCCCAATTAAGGATTTTAAGGGCTTCATAATAATCCCGTGTTTGATAAATACTCGCATTACCTACTTTCATTAGAAAGCGATCCCATAAATAATATTCCGTCTGTTTAAGTAATCTATAATTTACTTGCGCCATTTTAATAACCTCCTTAGGGCTTGATACCAAAGACTTTTTCTAATAAAGCGATGGATCCCCCAGAGTTTAAGTTTAAACATAAATAAGTTATCAGTTCTTGAAATTGCTTCGCGTTCAATTAGATAAGGATTGTGATTAAATAATGGGACAATACGACCATTAGCGGTTATTACCGCATTTTCATAATGTTCTTGAACAATTCTTATTATTTCTTCATTATATAAACCAGCTGGATAAGCGAAAGATTTAACTTCAATATTTAATTCTTGTTCAATTTTCTTTTTACTCTCAACAATTTCTTGAACTAATACTTCTATATCATTAATTTCGGTTAGGAATTGATGATTAAGCGTATGCGCACCAAAGGTGATGTGATTCTTGTTCATTTCCCTAACCTCATCCCATGTTAGAGGTTTATTATTAGTAAAATCATCATCTTTATCTATTGGTAGTGAATTATTACTATTGATAAAATTAGTGACCAGGTAAATGGTCGCTTTCATCTCCCGTTCTAATAAAAGAGGGTATGCGTATAAATAATTATCCTCATACCCATCATCAAAGGTGATTGCGACAAATTTACCCTTTTTTTTATTATTGATTATATCAAGATATTCATCCATAGTAATAACTTGATAGTTTTTCCGTATCAGGTAATCTAATTGTCTTTGAAAAGCATTAATACTTACCTTCATACTATCGATATCCAATCCACTACCCTTATGGGTAGTGTAACGGATACGATTGTCACGTGTATGATTATTTACACGATGATACATTAAGACAGGGATGTATTTATGTTTAAAGAGAAGATAATGAATTAAATTAGCTAGTATAAAAATAAGTATTAATGCTAAGATGATATAAATAACAGTCATGGTATCACTTCTTTACTTTGCGGTTATATATAGATCGATATAAGTCTTCATATTCCTTAATAATTGTTTCTAGATTGAATTTTTGCGCATCTTCAAAGGCTTGTTTTCGCATCTGTAGGACTTTATCAGGATGATTAATACTATAAACGAAAGCATTAAAAATAGCTTCGCTACTACCTTTATCTACTAATAAACCATTTTCTTCATGCTTAATAATCTCTTTGATACCACCAGTATTTGTAGCGATTGTAAAAACTTGCGAAATCATCGCTTCTACTAAAACATTACCAAAGCCTTCTTCTAATGATGGTAGAGCAAAGATATCACTTATTCTTAATAATTCATTTACATCTTGACGGAAACCAGTAAAGATTACTTTATCAGTCATCCCTAGTTCAGTAACTAGCTTCTTGATATTATTTATTTCTTGTCCATCACCAACAAGTAGTAGTTTACAAGATAAATCAATATTAGCATTCTCGATATATTGAAGAAATTGATAAAATGCCTCTACTAGAAATTTATGACCTTTTCTTACATCAAATCTTGCGATATTTGTGATAACTAAATCATTGGGATTAATATTTAAACTCTTTCTTTTTTCAGCAAAATCAATACTGACATTTAGGTATTTAGCTAAATCGATTCCATTATAAATAACCTGATATTTTTCCTCAGGTAATTTGGTATATTTCTGGACACTTCTCATTGTTTCATACGAATTCGCAATAATGATATCAGTCTTCTTCGCTAAGAGTTTCTCTAATAAAAGTAAGGGTTTTGAAGGTTGATATAACGATTCTTCGGTAGATATTATCACCTTTGTCTTCGCTAAGATGCCTGCGAATCTTCCCCACACCTTACTAGTACTAACAAAGGTGTGAAGAATATCAACCTGTTCCTTCTTTGATATGTTTGCGATTCTCTTAATCACAAATAAATCTAATTTACTTTTCTTATTACAGATGTATACTTTAATCCCGCTATTCGCTAGTTCTTGTTTTAGTTCGCCACCTTCAGTGACACAACATACAATCACATCAAATAAATCTTTATTTAGGTGTTTTGCGAGATCGACAATTTTGCGTTCGGAACCACCTATATGTAAACTAGGAATAACCAACATCACTTTAATTTTTTTCATTTACATCAATCCAGTTAGAGGTTATTTTTATACCAATCGATGGTAAGTTTTATCCCATCATAGAAAGAATATTTAGGATCATAGTTTAATAATTTCTTAGCCTTACTAATATCTGCATTGGAGTGTTTAATATCTCCTGGTCTTTCCGGACCATAGATGGGTTCAATAGCAACATTCATTAGTTCTTTTATTGTGTTATAAAGTTCATTAACAGTTACTTGACCACCATAAGCGATATTAAAGACTTCACCATTAGCTTCAGGACCAGCTAAGCATGCTTTTAAATTAGCTTCGATCACATTATCAACATAGGTAAAATCGCGACTTTGCTTACCATCACCATGGATGATTGGTGCTCTACCCTCACTTAATGCTTTAACAAAGTTAGGAATAACCGCTGCATAGACGCTATTTGGGTCCTGTCTTCTACCGAAAACATTAAAGTAGCGTAACCCTATTGTAGGTAAACCATATAACTCATAAAAATTACGGGCATATAACTCATTCACCTTTTTCGTAATCGCATAGGGTGATAAGGGTTTGCCTACCCGGTCTTCGATTTTCGGCAAATGGGGTTCATCACCATATACTGATGAACTTGAGGCATAGACAAACTTCTTAACTTTATGTTCTCTGGCAGCAATTAACATATTTAATGTACCGGTTATATTTACATCATTGGTAGTTTTCGGATCTTTAATTGAACGTGGTACACTACCAAGTGCTGCTTGATGTAAAACATAATCAATACCTTCACAGGCTTTTAAACAATCATCTAATAACCGAATATCACCTTCGATAAATTCAAAATTTGATTTATCTAATAATGCCGCGATATTTTCTTTTTTGCCAGTCGCAAGATTATCTAAGACGCATACATAATAACCTTGATTAACTAAGTATTCCGCAAGATTTGAACCAATAAATCCTGCGCCACCGGTAACTAAAAACTTGGTGTTTTTATTAAACATAATTATCACCTATAAACGCCAGATGTCAAAATCAGCTTGCGCTTCCTCTTTATTGATAATAGCTTTAACGTCAATTAAGACTTTCTTATTATGGGTATTTTTATATAAACTCTTGATCTTATCTAATGAGAGATTAGTATACTCTTTATGACTTACAGCGATGATAACTGCATCTACTTCTTTTATATTATCTAACTCAACTAAATTAACATCATATTCTTTTTTCGCTTCTTCTTTATCTGCTAAGGGGTCTGTTACTAAGACATTAATCCCATATTCTTTAAGTTCCGAGATGATATCATACACTTTAGAGTTTCTAATATCAGGACAGTTCTCTTTGAAAGTTAAACCAAGAACAGCCACTGTCGCATTCTTGATAGGTATTTCCTGGGCAATCATTTTCTTAACGCATTTCTCAGCGATAAACTTACCCATTCCATCATTTATTCTTCTACCCGCAAGAATGACTTGGGGATGATAACCTAAGATTTGGGCTTTATAGGTTAAGTAATAAGGGTCAACCCCGATACAATGTCCACCCACTAACCCCGGTGTAAACTTCAAGAAGTTCCATTTCGTTCCTGCGGCTTCCAAAACTTCTTTTGTGTCAATTCCCATTTTATCAAAAATCAAAGCTAATTCATTCACAAAGGCGATATTTATATCTCTTTGAGCATTTTCAATGACTTTAGCTGCTTCAGCGACTTTAATACTACTAGCCTTATGGACACCAGCATCAACAACGATACTATATACATTCGCAATATGTTCAAGTGCCTCTTTGTCGCTACCAGAAACAACTTTTATGATATTATTTAACCGATGAACGGGATCACCAGGATTAATTCGCTCTGGAGAATAACCTAATTTAAAATCGATGTTTAGCTTTAAACCACTGATTTCTTCTAATAATGGTAAACAAACTTCTTCTGTGACACCAGGGTATACTGTTGATTCATATACAACATAATCACCTTGTTTTAAGTGACGAGCTACTATTTTCGTCGCACTAATCACAGGATTTAAATCAGGCATTTTGTCTTCTGATACTGGTGTAGGTACAGCGACGATAAAGAAATTAGCGTTATCTAATTTTTTTTCATCAGAAGTATAAATGATATTTTTAGTATTTTTAATCTTTTCATTTCCTACTTCATGAGTAGGGTCAATCCCTTGTTGATATAGTTCGATCTTATGCTTATTTACATCAAAACCAATAGTGTTAATTCCCCGCTCCGCAAAGCTTATAGCGATTGGTAGTCCCACATAACCTAAACCGATGAGGGCAATTCGTAAATCCTTGTTCATATCTTACACCTCGATATATTTACCATAGACTGCTTTCATTTCTTCAAGCACATGTTCTAAATTGTACTTTTCAACCATTTTTAAAGAGCGTTCACCAAATTCTTTTCTTACATCTTCGTGATTATATAAATAAGACCATGCTATTTTGTAAAATTTATCTTTTCTTTTTTCT
>JAAZCR010000231.1 GCA_012513195.1 Bacilli bacterium
AATTAAGTGATCATTATCATAATTTTTATGAGATGATTTATGTAAAAACAGGTGAATGTGAATTCCTAATTGATAAAAAAGTATATCATATAACTAAACCTACCTTGGTTTTCATCAATCATCTTGAAACCCATAGTATGAAAGTATTGCAGGTGCCTTATTGTACATATTATTTATTAATCAAAAATGATGTACTTAATTCTTTTCTCCAAGAACCACTGTTATCAGCTATTTTTAAATATCGACCTCACAATTATAGTCATATAATTGAAGTTACTGAGTATGAAGATTTGATAAATAAACTATTTGATAATATGTATAAAGAATATACTTCAAATGATCCAATATCTCCAGTTGCTTTTAAAGCATTAATTCAATATCTTTTTGTCAATATTTATCGTAAATACCCAGAATATTTTCCTACTAAGATTAAAACGCAAATCTATCATACCGTTTTAGAAGTCCAAGAATATATTGATAAAAACTATACCGAAGATATAGGATTAGAAAAGATTTGTGAGTTGTTTTTCATCAGTCCCTCCTATTTATCGCGTTCATTTAAAGAGATAACAGGATATAATCTAAAAGAATACATCGTTTTACAAAGACTATCAAAAGCAAAAGAACTATTACTATATAGTAGGGATACTATTAACGAAATCTGTGAAAAAGCAGGTTTTAATAATGTTAATCACTTTATTAGAACTTTTAAAGCACATTATAATGTTACTCCATATGAATACCGAATAACAGAAAGTAGCCACAAACGATAAACAAAAAAATGGCTGATTTCAGCCATTTTTCGTTTGTTCATCTGTTTCTTTCTCATCAACAGTTGTGTTATTCTCTAAAATATTAAGCGCGAATCTACCATAATTTATGCGACCAGTGTTCTTATGTGATAAAACTTTAAATATAATGAAAACAATTAAGAAGATTACTATTAAGGGGATAATCGCAAAAAGTGCATATATGATGTAATCCATAAGTAAAATCCTTTCTTTTAATTATCATGATAGGTATACTGTTTAGTAGATTCATCATAAGAATAATAACCTTTTTTGCCATTTTGGAAAAGCATTTTCCAAAATGAATGAATACTATGTTTCCCTTTATCAACTTTCTTTAAATAATGATATAATCCTATTAAGTAGGTAAATATAAAGAAACTAAATACATAGGTTGAGAGTAATTGTTTGACGAAAATATCAAACCAGATTTGGGGATTGCGAGTCGCAATCGTCGTAATGATCACATTTAATAGTAAGGCAAAGACAATATCAAGACCAATAACTAATATCGTATTCTTGAAAGTTAAATAAACTGTATATATTGAACTTTTTATAAATAAGGTGAATGTGAACTTAATAAATTCCCAAATCTTTTTTAACCCTTTATATAGAAACGGAAAAACTTTGGGATTAAATAGTTTTATAATGAATAGTCCGAGAAAGAAAATAGCGATTCCTGTAAGTAAATATTTAAAAAACATAGTTACACCTCGTCTTTATTACTTATATTATAGCATAATCTTAATTAATGTAAATTATTGACTAAAAAAACTAATTCCTATGATATAATTAAAATGGTGTATTAACGAAGGATGTGGTAGTTTATGCAAGATAAAATGAGAGTACTACTTGAACAACTGAATATGGCTGATTTTAAAGAGGCATTTGAAGGATATAAAATAACATCCCTAGAAATTGATAAGAAAACTGGAACTTATCATTTTTATTTTACAACAACAAAACTACTCGAACCACATTTATGTTTAGCTTTTTATAAGCAACTTATTAACCGTTTTAGTAATATAACTGGTGTCCAAAAAGTCCTATTTTATACAGAGAATTACGATAACACTAACATCAATGTATATGATTATTTGGATGTTGTGAAAGAACTACTCCAAATGTATGATACGAGTTTTATGGCAATTGATGATTATGATGTTTTGCAAGAAGGTAATACATTATATATAGATGTTAAAACTTCTGAACAACAAGCATTATTAGAAGCATTGTTTAAACAAGAAGTTGAAAAAATGTATCAAGCAATTGGACTAAAGGCCGAATTTAGCGTACGGGTTCATGAAAATGGATATGATCCTTTTGAAGATATTGAAAAGAAGCGACAAATGCAAAACCTCGCCATTCAGAAACAACTAGCGGAAGAAAAACGCGAAGTTAAGGTGCAAGAAGCACCACGTCAGTATCGAAATGGTTATAATGGTTATAAAAATGGTACTTATGATGACAAAACCATTAATGGTCCAATAAAGGGCGAAAGTGAACCCATTAAGAACATTCCTGTTTTACAAGAAGATTTACCTAACGCTAAAGTTGAATATACTATTGAGGGTTATATTTTCGAAAGTGAAGTTAAGAAAACTTCCCAAAATCTTGATTATGTTGAGTTCATGATAACTGACTATACTGATTCGATTTTAGTACAAGCATATCCAAAGAGTGAGGATTATTTTCAATATTATGAAAAGATTTTAAAGAAAGGTAATTATGTCAAGATAAAGGGTAGTCCAAGATATAAGGATTACTTTAAAGAGGTCATCTTATATCTAAATGCGGCTGAGTTACTTGATGGACAACAAGAAAAGAATAAACGTGACGATAAAGGTTATGAGGGACAAAAGCGCATCGAATTACATCTTCATACGAATATGTCAAACATGGATAGTGTAACTTCGATTACGCAATATGTTAAACGTGCGCTTGAATGGGAGCATGAAGCAATTGCGGTTACTGACCATTATGGGGTATATGCCTTTCCTGAGTTTTATCAAGCAACAAAAAATAAACCCATAAAACCTATTTATGGAGTCGAAGTAGCGTTAGTAGAAGATAAAGCTAGAATCGCGTGGAATGAAGATCATATTTGGTTAAAAGATGCTACTTTCGTTGTATTCGATATTGAAACCACAGGTTTTTCTGTAAATTACGATGAAATTATTGAAATTTCTGCGGTTAAGTTAAAGAATGGTCATGAAATTGGCACCTTCAATCGTTTCATTAATCCTCATCGTAAATTAAGTAGAGTTACTGTTGAATTGACAGGTATTACTGATGCTGATTTAATGAATGCCCCTGAAGCATATGAAGTATTAGAAGAATTTAAAGAGTTTTGTGGCGATGCCATTTTAGTTGCTCATAACGCTGATTTTGACTTATCGCATATCCAAAATGCTTATGATAAACATGGTTTAGGGGAGATTAAGAATCCCGTCATTGATACGCTCGAATACGCGCGAAATCGCTTTGGTGAAGATGTCAAACGCTTTAACTTAAAAGCATTAGCGAAGTTCTTTAAAGTTGATTTGCAACAACATCATCGTGCTAGTTTCGATGCCAAAGCCACTGCGGAAATCTTCCTCCATATGTTAGTGGATATGGAAAAACAAGGTCTATATTATCATGATGATATCAATAACCTTGTTGGCCATAATGAAGCTTTTAAATATCAAGTTCCGAAACATGTTACCTTATTAGTAAAAAATGATGTTGGTTTAAAGAATCTCTATAAGATTATTTCTGATAGTCATACTGTACATTTATATAAAGAGCCAAGAGTAACTCGTTCAGTATTGGAAATGTATCGGGAAGGACTATTAGTTGGTAGTAGTTGTAGTGAAGGTGAAGTTTGGAAAACGGCCTTTGAAAAGAGTTATGAAGAACTAAAAGAAGTTGCCAAGTTCTACGATTATTTAGAAGTTCAACCACCAGAGGTATACTCCCATTTGATTTACACTACAGGATATGACAATACACGATTTTTAATTATCGAGACGATAAAAAATATCATCAGGGCAGGAAAAGAATTAGGTATTCCTGTGGTGGCTTCAGGAGACTGTCATCACCTAGATCGTAGTGATAAGATTTATCGCGAGATTTATATTGATTCACCCCAAATTGGCGGGGGATTACATCCACTCGCAGATCCAGCGATTAAGGAAGTACCCTCGATGCATTTTCGCACTACTGATGAAATGATGAAAGATTTTGAATTCCTTACTCCAGAATTAGCGAAGGAAATAATCATTGATAATCCAAAACTGATTGCGGACCAAATTGAATATGTCAAACCAATCAAAGATGCTTTATTTACACCTAGTGATGATTTCTTAAAAGATAAAGGTATCCCTAGTATTAAAGAAGAAGTTAAACGGATTTGCTTCACCAGAGCCCATGAATTATATGGTGATCCATTACCACCATATGTACAAGCAAGGTTAGATAAAGAATTAGATAGCATCATCAAACATGGTTTTGCGGTAATCTACTACATTTCCCGCATGTTAGTTAAGAAGAGTCTAGAAGATGGCTATGTGGTTGGTTCACGAGGTTCAGTTGGTTCGAGTTTTGTGGCCACTTTGATGGAAATCACCGAAGTCAATCCTTTATCACCGCACTATCGTTGTCCAATCTGTAAGTTTAGTAGTTTCAAGATGAATGAAGATGAAAAGAAACGCTTCCCGATTAGTGATTTAGAGCGTGATCTTCAACCTATCCTTGATTCTGTTGATAGCGGATTTGACTTACCTGACGCCAATTGTCCCTGTTGTGGTGCACCATTAAAGAAAGATGGTCATGATATTCCTTTCGAAACTTTCCTTGGCTTTGAAGGGGATAAGGTACCCGATATTGACCTTAACTTCTCAGGGGAATATCAACCAATTATGCATCAATATTGTCAAGAAATCTTTGGTTATGATAAAGCTTTCCGAGCTGGTACAATCGGTACAGTGGCGGAAAAGAGTGCTTATGGATATGTTAAGAGTTACTTTGAAAAGCGTAATATTGTAAAACGAAACGCTGAAATAAGACGTCTTGCGGCAGCATGTCAGGGAGTAAAACGTACCACTGGTCAACATCCTGGAGGGATTATTGTTGTACCAGATTATTTGGAAATCTATGATATTACTCCAATCCAATATCCTGCTGATAATCCTGACAACACCTTTAGAACCACACACTTTGAATTCCATGCCATTCATGATAACTTATTAAAACTTGATATATTAGGACATGATGACCCCACGATGTTAAGATATCTGGAAGACCTAACTGGTATTTCACCTCGTGAGGTTCCTATCGATGATCCTAAAGTGTATCAATTATTCTATTCAACTGAATCAATTGGTGTAAGTCCAGATCGCTTGCTTTCGCCTGTCGCAAGTTATGGAATACCTGAGTTTGGTACCAACTTTGTACGGCGAATGCTTGAAGAAACAAAACCCAAGACCTTTGCCGAGTTAGTTAAAATCTCTGGTCTATCACACGGTACGGATGTTTGGAACAACAACGCACAAGATTTAATTAATGGTAAATATCCTGAATACGGTAAAATCGATTTCAAGAGCGTCATCGGTTGTCGTGATGATATCATGGTTTACTTGATGTATTTTGGTCTTGAACCTATTGATGCATTTAACATCATGGAGTTTGTCCGCAAAGGAAAACCATCGCAAGATAAGGAAAAATGGGCTAAATATCAAGAAATTATGCGAGCTAAGAATGTACCTGAATGGTTCATTTGGAGTTGCGGGCAAATTAAATACATGTTCCCGAAAGCTCATGCGACAGCTTATGTATTAATGGCCATTCGTATTGCTTGGTTTAAAGTCAATATGCCCATCTATTACTATGCAGCTTACTTCTCTAAACGGGCTGACGCTTTTGATGTCACAGTGTTCCCACGAGGTGCTGATGCAATTCGCAATCGAATTATAGAAATCAAAGAAAAACCAGATCCTTCTGAAAAAGAACTCAGTTTAGTAACTGAACTTGAAGTCGCACTAGAAATGACAGAACGAGGCTTTTACTTTAAACAAATTGATCTCGAAAAGAGTTTAGCGACAGAATTCCTAATTACTGAAGATAAACGTGGATTAATTATTCCATTTGCGGCTTTAGATGGTTTAGGTCAATCCGTTGCGAACTCCATCGTCGAAGCGCGCAAAGTGCGTCCATTTATTTCTAAGGAAGACTTATTGAATCGTACTTCTCTAAGTAAAACGTTAGTTGAACGTTTAGAAGAACTTGGTTGTTTAGGTAATTTAAAAGAAACTAATCAAATAAGTATTTTTGACTTATAATAAATTATTAAATGTTTGTTATTGACATAGAATATAGGTAGTTAGAGATTCAAATGCTTGTTGATACATTTTAAAAGTGTTATAATTATATCAATAATTTAATGAGTAGGAGGTAAAGATAAATGGAACTACGCTCAAAAAATCCAGTACTTACCCGTGCTGAATCCGAAGTTAGGGGAACATCGAGAGCTTATATAACTGGTACAACCGCAACCTTCGGAGGTATTGCGATAAAGTCTGGTATTCTCTTAGCGATTATCTTTGGGATTTCTTTATATATCTTTATGAACATTGAAACACTGGCTCCAATTTTAGGACCAATGTTAACTGCGGCATTGGCAATCGGATTCATTTCCGTGCTTGTTGCGACCTTATCACGGTCGGCAACACCAGTCTTCACAATCATCTATGCTATATGTGAAGGAGTCGCATTAGGTACATTATCAGCCATAGTTGAACTTGCATATCCAGGAATAGTTTTTGGTGCTATAGTCATTACATTCATCATTTTTGGTTTCTTATTAGTAATGTATTCAACAGGAGTATTTAAAGTTGGTCTTGGTTTCCGTAAGTTCTTCTTAACAGCACTCATAAGTATTCTGTTCTTCTATTTTATTGAATGGATACTAAGTTTATTCCACATTTACATCATTAATCCTAACAACTTAGGCTTACTACTCGTAATCTCTGTCATTATGGTCATCATGGCTAGCTTTAGCTTAATGATTGACTTTGATGATTGTCGTCGTGCGGTTGACTATGGTACACCTAAAAATTATGAATGGTACTTATCGTTAGGACTACTGGTATCCCTCGTTTGGTTATATACAGAAGTCTTACGATTACTACTAATCATCGCAAGATATACAAGAGATCGGTAAAAATATAAAAGGTGATTCACTTTGATGAATCACCTTTTTAGTTAAAAAAGCGTTGGTTGTTCGAAATGAAGTTTCTTCGCTTGTAAGAAAGGGTGTTGTACTATCTTGATATATTCAATCGTCTTTGGTGTAAGCAATTTTACTTGTTCTTCTTCGTTATTAATTAAATCATGATTTAAGCCAAAGCGAGGATTATCATGATCGGTTTGTTGATTATACATGACAAAGCGGTCAATATGATAACTTTTTGCGTATTCTATCGCATGACGAGATCCACTATCACCCTCACGATAGCGATAACTTGCGATTAATATAACAGCTTTCGCAAACATTGCTTGTAGCCTATCCCTTTCGATAAACCGATTTATCGCTTCTTGTTTACTTTTTGGTTCATGGAAATACTCTGAAAGTAAAAGTCCACCTTGTTTGATGATTTCTTCCGCAAGTTGTTGATTTTCTTTCGGATAGATATTATTAAGTTCTGTAGGTAAGATCGCAACTGTTTTTCCTTGGTATTCTAAACAAGTTTTATGCGCAATGGTGTCACATCCCTTAGCTAACCCACTCACAATCACTAACTCATTTTGAACTAAGTGTTTTACTACCTGTTTTTCACGCTTAATTATCTCATCGGTAGGATCAATTAGACCAATTACTGCTACATTATTATTTAATTTGCTTAGTAAAGATATATCACCTTTATATAAAAATAAATAAGGTTTTTCACTATGTTTTTTTACATACGGATTAATCACGGGAAAATCTTCATCATATACACATGTTAAACTTATATCGTTTTCCACTAAATAATTTTTCCATTTATTAATAATATCTGTGGGAATATTGTTTTGCATAAAGGTGTCGTCTATTTCACTTGGATTAGGTTGATACTTCCAAAAATCAGCTTTCGATTTTATGATTTTAAGTGCTGTAAGAATCAATAATTTTAAGGCAATATCTGAGTATTTCAAAATGTCCACCTTCTTGTATACGCAATTGAATATAAAACCACATTTTTAGCGCCATGATTGAATAATGTTTGGATACAATCTTCATCGATATTAACTGTTTTGGTGTAAATATCATCAATAAGAATGATATTCTGGTCTCTTACCTTTTCTGTTTTTATTTTACATGTATCTTCAGTGATACCTGGATATGGTAATGGATAAGGATCAGGATAGTTTGCACTTTTTATATACGTTGTTTTCGTATTTTTTGTTCTGATAATACAGTCAGTTCCATCAATAAAGAAAGGCGAAAGTTGTTTTACCGCAAGTTGAATAGCTTCGTGAAACATCAATTGTTCTTTGGAGTAGGATATATCAGTGCGTGCTCTTGGTACATTCACTACTAAAGGTTTGTGAAAGTTTTCAAGTTGCTTTATTTTTGGTAAGTCTTCAATACAGATATTTATTACTTCTACTTGGGCATTTTTGAGTAATACGCTTGATTCCTTTTTATAGGTGTTTTTTAAAGTGTTAATGAAATTAGGATTTCCAGCTTTTAAATAACCTGTGTAAAGTTGATGATAATACCCCGTAACCGCTTTTTTTAAATAATTATTTTACTCAACGACAAACTTATTTAACATTATATCCCCCTGTATTAGTTATTAAATCTATTATAACATGGATAATAAAATAATATAAATAGTTAGAATATTTTATATATAACCTCTTTTTAGTTTTCCATTATTTGGCATGAAAAGTTACATCAAGGGAAAACTAAGTAGAGGTGAGTAATATGGAAGATAAGAGGATGTTAATACAAGCCTTCACTATCACAATTGGTAGTATTTTATCAAGAGTAATTGGACTAATTTATGTTTTTCCCTTTGCTCATTTAGTTGGACAAGAAGGACAAGCTTTATATTCTTACGCTTATACTCCCTATGTGATTTTTATTGATTTAGCTACTTTGGGTATACCTTTAGGAGTTGCGAAGTTTATTTCCATTTATAATGCTCAAGGGAATTATTTAACTAGTTATAAAACCTTTAAGAGTACGCTCCTTATGATGCTTGGAATCGGATTAACTATGTGTTTAGCCCTCTTCCTTCTTGCCAAACCTATTGCTTATCAGATTCTTGGCGGACAAGAAGCAATTCATAATAATATTACCCAAGTAATCGCTGTAATTAGAATCATCGCATTAGCACTTATTGTCGTACCCGTTATTGCGGTGATGCGGGGGTTTTTCCAAGGGTTTAAAAAACCCAATATATCTGTGCTTAGTCAACTTCTAGAACAGTTAACTAGAGTACTATTTATTATCATTAGTTCTTTTTTATTGATTAAAGTGTTTCATAAGCCATATTATTATGCGGTATATTTTGCGGTAGCAAGTGCGCTTGTGGCAGCAGTGGTGGCTTATTTCGTGTTAAGAATTAATTTAGGTAAATATCAACCAAAACTTGAAGAAATGATTAAAAAGGGATATTTAAATAAACAACTAGATAATATAAAAGAAAAATCAACTTCAGCGATTTACCAAGAATTGTTTAAATATGCATTACCAATATCGTTTTTTGGTTTAATATCTAGTTTATACCTTTTTATTGATACGCTCACCTTTAATAAAGCTTATTTACTAAGAGGAGAAGGTAACTCCGAAATCATCTATGGTACTTACGCATTTGAAATCAATAAACTAATTATGATTCCCGTAACGGTGGGAATAGGCTTAGGTGTATCTTTAATCGTTTACATTTCTGAAGCATATACTTTACGATATTATAAAATCATAAATAGACAAATCAATAAAGCCCTCCAAACTTGTTTTTTTATCATCATGCCCTTCATTATGTTAATGATGATATTTAATAAGGGAGTTTATAGTTTCTTTTATGATTATCGTAATGTTTATGGTAGTAAGATTCTCTTATCTTATGCACCTGTCGTGATATTACTATGTTTTAATCATATTACTTGTAGTATTCTTCAGGGAATTAACAAGGAACGTTATCTAGTTATTTCTATGCTTGCTGGGATATGTTTCAAATACCTATACAATGAACCGTTAATTATTAAATTAGGATACAACGGGGCAATTCTTTCTACAGTAATAGGCTTACTGATAACGATATTAAGTAACTTCTTTATTACGGCTTATACAATCAAACATAATCATGTTTATCTTGTTCGTCGTTTATTAATAATTCTCATTATTAATCTCGTTTTAGGTAGTTGTTTCTATTTGTTTAATTTCTACATATTATCTATCAATTATGATATAACTAATAAGTTAAGTTGTTTTATTTATGTAGGGATTAACACTTTCGTTTATTTAATCTTGTATTTATTAGTTTGCTACTACTTGGGAGTATTAGATGTAATTCTCGGGAGGAAATGTGATATTAAAAACCTTATTAGTTATATAAAACGGAAAACTATCCCAAATGGGTTCTAACATGTTATAATGGTGATAGATGAATGGAGGATAATTATGGAAACATTTATGCATCAAAGTGTGTTATTAGAGGAAGCTATTGAAGGTTTAAATGTGAAACCAGATGGAATTTATATAGATTGTACCTTAGGAGGAGCTGGGCATAGTAAAGAGATTCTCAAAAGATTAAAAACAGGTTTCCTATATGGTTTTGATCAAGATAAAACTGCAATTGAGACGAGTTACCAAAGATTAAAAGAAATTAGCGATCGGTTTGAACTTATCAATCGCAACTTTGTATATTTACAAGATGAAATGCTTAAACGTAATGTGACAGGTGTTGATGGTATTCTCTTTGATTTAGGAGTTTCTAGTCCACAATTTGATCAAGGTGAGCGTGGCTTTAGTTATAAATATGACGCTAAACTTGATATGCGCATGAATCAAGACCAAACTCTAACAGCTTATGATATCGTAAATAACTATCGTTTTGAAGATTTAGTATATATTATAAGTAAATATGGCGAAGAAAGATATGCTAAACAAATCGCCCGCGCGATTGAAAGAGAACGAAAGAAAAAACCCATTGAAACGACTTTAGAATTAGTAGAAGTCATTAAGAGCGCTGTTCCACTGAAGAATCAACGGGAAAAGCATCCTGCCAAAAGGACTTTTCAAGCATTACGGATCGAGACTAATAAAGAATTAGAAGTCCTACCACAAGCCCTTGAACAAGCAATAAAACTCTTAAAACCAGGGGGAAGATTATGCGTGATTACTTTCCATTCGTTAGAAGATAAAATCACGAAAGACATATTTAAAAAGTATTCCGATTTACCAGAATTACCTCGAGGTCTACCTGTATTGCCAGATAATCTTGGGAAACCTATATTAAAAATTGTCAACAAAAAAGTCATCACCCCAAGTGAAGAAGAGTTAGCGATGAACAAGCGGGCTCATTCAGCCAAATTACGCATTGTCGAAAAGGTATGAAACGCAAACTCATACCCTTTCCTAAGGATAAAATGCGCAATCGGGGTGATGTAGTTGTAATTTTGTTTAAACTTTGGATTGTGCTTTTTATAATAAGTGTTATTGTTATAACTATTTTAGAGATAAAAATTAAGTATATGAAATAAAATAGGAGAACCCTACTGGTTCTCCTGTTTTATTAGGTATAACATTATATCCTAAATTACAATAATAATAAAATATTGCATGTTGATATATAAAACCCCTTTAATGCTTACTTAAAGGGGTTAATTCTTATCGCTTTCTTTTATTGAATTGTATATTTGGATCAGGTGCTAATAATTGGAAATGATGGTGTAGACAAGCAAATTCCATTGGTGTATCGCCCCCATACTCACCATCTAAGTTAATGGGCATTTGTTTTGGTTCAAAGGTAATTCTCACATTTTTTACTTGATGATATTTAATCTTCGCATCTTTTAACTGTTTACTGCTTATGGTTTTAATCCCTGCTTGAACAAGTTTGGGTACTGTCATCTTTTCGACGATGATAAGATCTAACAAACCATCATCAACATTTGATAAAGGTGCGACTTTATCAAAACCACCGACAGCTTTTGTATTACATAGAAAGAAGAGAAAGATATCACCTTCATAATTATTGCCATCATATTCGATTTTTACATGATACGGGCGTAGGGTAGGAAGTTTTTTAACTCCAAAGATTAAATAAGCTAGATAACCAAACACAGTTTTAAGTTTTGAAGGTACTTCATAAGTTAACTCCGTCATCGTACCGCCAGCTGCGACATTGATAAAGTAGCGATTATTGGCTTTTCCGATATCTATGAGTAATGTATGACTACCGCATAGAACGTCGCAACAAGCTTTTATTTTCTTCGGAATACCCATAGCTCGCGCAAAGTCATTGCTAGTACCACAAGGGATAATCCCCAACATTGGACGATGTTCGGATGCTGCTAATCCATTTATAACTTCGTTAACTGTTCCATCTCCACCAGCCGCAATTACAAGATCATACTGCCGTTCAGCTGCTTCTTTGGCAGCACGCACTGCGTCACCAGGACCAGTTGTGGCATGGGTACTAGTCTCATAACCAGCTTGTTCTAATCGTTCAAGTATATATGGCAAGTATTTGCGAATTTTTTCGCGTCCACTGGTTGGATTATAGATTAATCTAGCTCGTTTCATAATATCCCTACTTTTTCTAGTTATTTTTATCAAATCAAGGTAATCTTTTCAAACATTAAACTTACATATATTATAATCGATTATTATGCTTTTTTCCAGAAGTTTTTTAAATACTTACTAAAGGGTGAGATTAATAAAAGTTTTTATGAAATGATATAATCATCTCTTTTTTTGAATAATTATAGAAAAGAAATAGGAAAGTGGTGATGGGATGGACGATTATGTAA
>JAAZCR010000027.1 GCA_012513195.1 Bacilli bacterium
ATCCTGTAGTGGTTAATATTGATTCTTTAGAGAGTAGAAAATTTTAACGAGACGCCATAGACACAACTAAGGTGTTTATGGCGTTCTATGTTTAAAAGAGGAAGAAGGAGAAAGAATGAAGGTTATTACAGTAGTGGCAGGAATAATCATCTATTATTTCATTAGCGCAAGCATTGAAAGCAAACAAAAAGAACTCGGAATTCTACGAGCCCTCGGAACAACGGGATGGGATATTGGCAAAATCTTTATTACCGAAAGTGTATTAATTATTCTCTTTACGAGTACCATCGCTAGTATACTTACAGGGTACTTTATTAAGAAAATTGATACGATAATTACTAAAGGTTTAAAGATTCGAGGGATATTTTATATCGATATCAAAGGTTTTGATTTAGATATCGTCTTCTTGTATGTAAATTACTGGGCTATTCTCTTAGTGTTTATGATAAGTCTACCGGTTGTCTTCATCTCAGTATATGTTCCTATAAAACGGATCGCCAAAACCAAACTTATTAAGGTGATTAAACGTATTGTGTAATGTTCTTTATAAATTTGGTAATAAATGGTATACTAAAAATATGATTTATTTTGGAGGCGTAGTATGGATACAAAATGGAGAGAAAAAGCACAAACGTGGTTGACTAACCCCAAATTAGATCCTCAGTTAAGAATTGAATTAGAAAAAATGGATGATAAAGCACAAGAAGATGCTTTTTATACCGACTTACAATTTGGTACTGGTGGTATGCGGGGTATAGTTGGCGTTGGCACAAATCGTATGAATATTTATACCATTAGAAGAGCAAATGTAGGATTTAGCAAATATTTGTTAAATAGATATCCTAATGGCCTTCATCGTGGTGTTGTTATTGCCTATGATAACAGACACTATTCGCAAGAATTTGCGCTTGAATCAGCGAAAGTTCTCGCAAGTTATGGCATAAAAGTTTATCTATTTAGCTTTTTACGACCCACACCGGAACTATCTTTTGCGGTCCGTTATTTAAATGCGATCGGTGGTATCGTCATCACTGCCAGTCACAATCCACCGCAATATAATGGTTATAAGATTTACGACCATAATGGTTGTCAATTAGTACCTGAGTTAGCTGACAAAGTTATTGGTTATGTTGAAGAATGTGAAGATGTCTTTGGGATTGAAGTGATATCGGAAGAAGAAGCGAAAAATAAAGGGTTATTAGTTTATATTGATGAAGAAATTGATCAAGCATACCTTAAGCAAGTAAAGACGATTCAACTTAATCCCAATCTCGATAAATCCTCTTTAAAGATTGTCTTCACTCCATTACATGGGACAAGTATTCGCCTTGTTCAACAGTTACTACCTGAATGTGGCTATACGAATTTCTATGTTGTAGAAAGTCAATGTATACCTGACCCCAACTTTAGTACAGTTAAATCACCAAATCCTGAAGATGGCAGTGCTTTTGAACTGGCCATCCAATTAGGTAAAGCCAGGGATGCAGATATTTTAATGGCTACGGATCCTGATGCTGACCGCGTAGGGTTAGCGGTTAAGAATAATGAGGGAGAATACACACTCTTAACGGGTAATCAGACAGGTGCGCTCCTCATTCACTATATTTTGACCCAAAGAAAACAACAAGGAACTTTACCAAAAAATGGCGTTGTCTTTAATACTATTGTGACGAGTGACTTTGGTGGTCATATCGCGCGTACCTTTGGTTTAGAAGTACAATCTACCTTAACAGGCTTTAAATTTATTGGTGAAAAAGCTGAAGAAATTAGAAGTCAAGGTAAAGAGTTCGTCTTTGGCTATGAAGAATCCTATGGTTACTTAATCGCTGATTTTGTACGTGATAAGGATTCAATCCAATCAGTGCTAATGTGCGCCGAAATGGCTGCTTATTATAAACTACAAGGTAAGAGTTTATTAGATGTGTTAAATGAGTTATATGAAACTTATGGTTACTATTATGAATCACTGGTCAATATCAACTTAGTAGGTATTGAAGGTTTACAAAAAATTGATAAGATATTATCTCATTATCGCGATAATCCACCGAAAGTGGTAAATAACGTTGATGTTAAGGTTATTGAAGATTATCTCATTAGTAAACGTTATGAAGATGGCAAGATTAGCGACCTTACGTTACCTAAATCCAATGTCTTAAAATACATCTTAACAGATGGTTCTTGGTTCGTTTTACGTCCATCTGGTACCGAACCGAAATTAAAGATTTATATTGGGGTAAAAGGTAATAGTTTAACAGACAGTAAAACAAAGAATGAAAAGATTAAACAATACATTTTAGAACGCATTGATAAAATAGGAGGTTAGTATGAATAAAGAATTAGCGGTAAAAAACCGGAGTAAACTTGTTCCTTATATTAAGGATAACTCCATTGTCGTTGTTTTTGCGGGAAAAGCACCGCATCGGAGTGCCGACCAAGCTTATCCCTATACTCCCATCCGTTCTTTCTATTATTTAACAGGTTTAGATCGGGAAGAGTTTATCCTAGCCATCCTCAAATATAATGATAAAGTAAAAGAACACCTTTTCATCACCAAACCCGACCCAGACATTGAAAAATGGATAGGTATTAGACTAAGGGCTGATGAAGCGAGGGAACTTTCTGGTATTGAAAATGTTAGTTATGTGGAAGATTTCTTTGGTTTCTTTAATCAAGCCTTAAGCAATCATTACTTCGAAAATATTTATATCGATATGGAAAATTATCCTAACAATCCAGGTTTAAATTTTGCGCAAGAAATACAGAAGAATCATCCATATCTAACTATCTATAATGTTAAACAAATCATCGATGATTTGCGCACCATAAAAGAAAAAGAAGAAGTTGATAATATCCGCAAGGCCATTGAAATAACCAATAAAGGTATTCAAGCCATTATGAAGCATTGTCGTCCTGGACTTTATGAAAAACAATTAGAAGCATATTTTGATTTTGAAGTTAAATACAATATGGCTGACTGTACTTCATTTAAGACGATTATGGCTAGCGGTAAAAATGCGACCATCCTTCACTATGAAGAAAATAATCATGTATTAGAAGATGGTAAACTCGTACTCTTTGATTTAGGAGTAGAATACAAGCATTACTGTTCCGATATCACACGCACAATTCCAATTAACGGTAAGTTTACTCCACGCCAAAGAGAAGTATATGAAGCTGTATTAAGAGTAAACGAAGCGATGATTAACTTCATCAAACCTGGTGTTACTTATGGTGAATTTTTAGATACCGCTAAGGATATGCTTGCTGAGGAATGCATTAAGTTAGGCCTTATTACCGATAAAAAAGATGTTGGTAAATACTATTACCACGGTATTGGGCACTTCTTAGGTCTCGATGTGCATGATGTGGGGCGACGCGAGTTTAGAGAACGCGTTTTTGAGCCAGGTATGGTACTGACAGTTGAACCAGGACTTTATATCGCTGAAGAAGAAATTGGTGTGCGCATCGAGGATGATGTTCTAGTTACAGAAACAGGTTGTGAAAACCTCTCTAAAGATATTATTAAGTCTGTAGACGAAATCGAAGAATTTATGCGCCAGTCTAGGGCTTAAGCGGTCGAAGGAGCATGTTGGAAGTACGGTTTGTTTATGAGTATAATGGCAAACCTGTTAATGAGTATACAATTGACACCGGCAAGTATAAACTTAGCGCACTAAATCTCGGGGCAACGCTTACGAAAATCATTGTACCTAATAAACAAGATAAATTAGAAAGCATCCTATTAAGATATCATGACTATAAATTATATCGGGAAAATCCTTATTATTTAGGTGCTTTAGTCGATGTAAATAATTTCCGCAAAAATAAAAAAATTTATAATTATCATTTTAATTGTACACCACTTGAAAATGGCTTAGTTTTTACCTATCAAACAGAAACGAAGTTCATCCAAGTGGTGTACCTGATAATTGATGATAAATTAATTATTAATTATGAAACCAATTTAAAAATTCATTTTGGACATGTTTTATTCTTTAATTTATCGGGAAATGTGAAGGAAGATATAATAAACCAGTTTTGCCTAATAGATAATAATCAGCTCGATTATACGCAACGATTTAAGTTTTTTAAACATTTTCCTATTATGAATAGCGTTAAATTAACCCATGAAAATGGGATTAGTTTAATAATCAATAATATCACCGATGCTTATCTAAACCCTGGTACCTATTTTCGCCAAAAACACTTGGTCAATTTAGGTAAAAAGGCGAAGAAGTATTCAGGGTTAGGATTCTTAATCAAAGGTGGTCAAACAGTAGAATATTCTTTCGAAATAAAGGGTGGGATAGATGAAAGTATATGAATATGCACGCATCCGGGGAGTAAAGAGTAGGGATGTGGTGCGCAAATTAAAGGAAATGGGATATCGAACGGTAAAGAATCATCTATCCTTAGTACCTGAAAAAATCATTCCCGAACTAGATACAATGGAAATTACGAGCGTAAAGAAAGTTAAACCCTACCCGCTCTTTACGGTAATTGTGGCTTTAGAATGTGCTCCTTTCAAAAGCGAGAAAATTGGTGATTTAGTTTATCAAAAACTTAAAATAAGTTCATTAGATGGCAATCAGGCTTTTGTCATCATGCCTAGGTATTTTCTTGACATAGAAGTTTTGGAATATCAATATGACATTAATGTGAAAGCTAATCATGAAGATTATTTAGTTAAGGTGTACAAGACTAAGTATCAGGATAATGTCTTTTACTTTATTGATACCCCTTTATTTGAACGAGACTTAATATATGGTTATGTCGATGATCCGCTTCGGTTTGCAGTATTTACGAAAGCCAGTATCGAAGTGATTAAACGCTTATCAGTTACAATTGATTTAATTAATATTCATGATTGGCCATTAGGACTCTTACCACTAGTTTTTCACGAAGAGTATCAAGAAGAAAGAAAACCTTTGCTAGAATTCACTGTTTATGAACCGACTTATCAAGGTATATATGGTATAGAAGTTTTAACAGATGTCTATGGATTAGATAGTAAGTACTTCTATGAGAATCACTTAGCAGAATATGCTTATAGTGTTAATTTTTTAAAAACAGGATTAGTTACCTGTGACAGATTAGATGTAGATAAGCAAGCATTGGAAGAATTACGTAGTAGTTACTTACGGAAATTTATCTATGATAATAAAATTAAATAGATAAAAAAAGAATCAGATATCACCAATTAAGGGATATCTGATTCTTTTAAATTTAAGAATTAATGTTTAACCGTTTTGTCTGTTAATTCTAGGAATAATTCAATGTTTTTCTTAATAAGTTCTAATGAACTTCTCCAGAAGTTAACATCGGTTACATCAATACCAGCTTGTTTAGCAACATCTTCGACATTCATCTTACCTGTTGCCCTTAAGATATCATCATAGTGTTTCACGAAACCTTCTTTATCATTTAGATATTGAGCATATAAACCTTTTGCGAATAAGAGACCGAAAGCATAAGGCCAGTTATAGAAGGAGAGCCCAGCACTATAATAATGAGGTTTGTTTAACCAAGCAAAGGCATTAATGTAGTTATGATCTAAACCGTCACCATAACTTTGTTTAACTGCTTCCCGCATGATATCTTGAAGTTCTTTGGAGTTGAGAGGATGATCTGAGCGACGCTCAAACACTTCTTTTTCAAAAATGAAGCGGGAAAGAATATCGCAAATGATGGCAGTATGGTCTTGAAGTTCCGATTCAATGAGAGCTAGTTTTTCTTCGTCTGTTGCTTCGTTAATAATAGCGTTCATTACGATGGTTTCACAGAAGGTAGAAGCAGTTTCAGCAACGGGCATGGGATAATGGGAACTCAAGATGTTATTTTCAAAGATGCATTCACCATGATATGCATGACCTAATTCATGTGCTATGGTGATTACATCGCTAAGATTACCATTGAAGTTGGTAAGAATGCGACTTTCTTTAATCGGTCTAATATTATAACAGAAGGCACCGCCAACTTTACCTTTACGAGGATAAACATCAATCCAGTTATTATCAAAGGCTTTTTTCGCAAGTTGTGCGAGTTTGTCGCTGAAAGTCGCAAAATTCTTGATGATAAACGCTTGTGCTTCTTCATAAGTAAAGGTTTTAGTAAGTTTACCAATAGGCGCATATAAATCAAAGACTGGTAAACCATTATCACGACCTAAGATTTCAGCTTTTCTTCTTAAATATTTGCGGAAATAGGGTAAGTATTCATACATTGCCTGTAACATTGCATCAAGCGTGTGTTTAGATGTTCGTGATTTATCAAGCGATTCTTCTAAGGCATCTTGATAACCACGTAAACGAACGACAAAGTTTACTTCACCTTTGATGCTGCTTAAGCACATAGCGATACTATCATCAATCTTTTGATAGGCTTCTTGCATACCTAAGTAAGCCGCTTTCCGCGTTTCAGGATCGGGTGAATGGAGGAGATTGCCAATTTCAGTTATCGTGTATGTCTTCACTTCGTCATTTAGTATGACTTGCACTTCGAGTTTACTTGTTAGTAGTGATTGTAGTTGACTCCAAGCACTTGACCCCGTTTGGCGCATTTTACTGATGATTTCTTCTTGTTCATCGCTTAGTTGATGTTTAGCCTTATTCTTCAACTCATATAGATAAAAGCGATATTCCGCATATTCTTGTCGGTCCATTAGTTCATCGAGATACTCATATTTACCGATATACTTTGTCGCTTTCGCGGAACTAGGTGATGCTTCCGCTAGCAACATTTGGACTTTTGCCATGTATTTATTGGCGTCTTCATTAGTGGTATCAGCACTACGAGTTAAGCTAATGAATGGATAAATCTTTTCGATTAAAAATGATAAATCCTCGTCAAATTTAATTAATGTTTTTAGTTTTGTTTCAAAATTATCATAGTCTCGACAATTTTTGTCAATATATTCCTTATAAGTTTGTAAAATGTCCGCTAGTTTTTGCAGATCGTTTTGAAATTCCGGACTGTCAAAACTAGGATAAAGTTTTGTTAAATCATAGTTAATAATTTCCATAGTAAACCTCCTTAGCAACGATTATAGCACATGCATTTTTATTTTTAAAGGCAACAGAACTTGACTAAGTTAAAAAAAACTTGACAACTTTACGAAAAACTTACAGACTTCGACACCCACATACAAATATAATTAAATTAAGTCAAGGGAAACAGGATAAAGGGGGGAATTTCGATGAAATATGCGGAAATGAAGGCGCTTATTACCGATATTTATGTTCTGATGTTTATTCATGACATCATGTATTTACAAGAAAACGAGGCAAGTTTTCGTACATCAAATACTTTGAAAGAATTATATGAACCTCATATTATCACCATATTTAAATTTCTTAAGAACTTCATATTAGTTTTGTTGGGGTTTATTTGTATCTTAATCTTAGTAAAACATGTCTCCTTTTCCATAATAAGTATTAAGTATTTCACGATATTAATACTATCAATAGTCTTTGGTATATTATTCGTGCGATGTAAAACGGATATCGCTTTATTAAAATATCAATTAAAAACAAAAAAAGCCGTCCAGTTTGCCTTGGCTAATTATAGTTATCAAGAATTTGTGATCTTCCTAGATTTATATCTAAGTGAAGAATCCACTAAAAATTACTCACCTACATATTAATCTTTTTGAAAGGATGTTACATACATTGTGACATCCTTTTTCTTTTTATCAAAAAACATAGTAAGTTAATAAAAAAAATATTATAATAAACGTAGATTTAATCACGAGGAGTGACGTTTATGGATGTTCAAATGCGTATAAAGGAATTAAGAGCGTTAATTGAAAAATATAATTATGAATATTATGTCCTCGATAATCCATCGGTAAGCGATCAAGAATATGATCGTCTTATGCAGGAGTTAATCCATTTAGAACAAGCTCATCCAGAATTCATTACCCCCGATTCACCTACTCAACGGGTAGGTGGAAAACCACTTGATGAGTTTAAGAAAGTTACCCATACCATTCCTATGTTATCATTGGCTAATGCCTTTACGAAAGAAGATATTTTAGTTTTTCATGAGCGTGTAAAAGAAGTCATTCCTAACCCTGTTTATATGTGCGAATTAAAGATTGATGGACTAGCAGTCACGATTCATTATCGCAATGGTGAATATTATTTGGCTGCCACTCGGGGTGATGGTGTAACAGGTGAAGATATTACCCAAAATGTGCGAACGATTAAGAG
>JAAZCR010000232.1 GCA_012513195.1 Bacilli bacterium
CCATAAAACTATTTGATAAGTTTTGTGAAAGTTTAAGTTTAGCTGATAAGGTATACTTACGGGAAATCTTTTCTTCCGCGAGAGAACATGATGCAACAATTTCTATCAATGATTTAGCTAAAGCGATTAATAAAAGTGAAGTAATAAATGATGATAGTTATCTGGAAGAGTTTCCAAAATATCATAATGCGGTAATTGTGTTTATGGGTGCTGGGGATATCGATAAACTATATTCTAAGTATATTGAAAAAATACAAAAAAAAGATAATTTTTCTTAAAAATTAAAGCATAATCATGTATAATGATTATATAAAGTGGTAAAGTTAAAGTAGGTGAAAACGTGCTGCAGGATATAGTCTATATAACTTTAGGAATTGTCATCATTGTTTGTGTTATTGCGGTAACATTTTTCGCAATTAAGTTTCTAGAGAATTATCGTAATACACTTAAACAAGCTGATGTAACAATAAAAATTGCTGAGTCAAGTTTACAAGAGTTAGATCATATGATTGAACTATTTACTAATAAACTAACAGATGCAGAAACCTTCTTCAAAGAGTTAAATAAGACAGGTTTATATTTAGAACGGGTAAATAATAAATTCGAACATATCGTAGAAATAATTGATAAATATCCTCGAGGTTTTGCTTCATCTTTATTTCTCTTGAATAAGATAGATTCAATTAAGGATATTACCAAGTTATTTAACATCGTAAATTTTGATGAGGAGTTGAATTCAATGTTGAAAGATTTTATTAAAGGCGCAATTGTTGGTGGGTTATTTGTTGCATTCTTAACTCCTAAAACAGGAGAAGAAATGCGCAAATTAGCATTAGAAAAACTTGATGAGTTAACGGAAAAAGCGAAGAACATCAATGTTGAGGATGTTCGTGACAGCATTTTCAAGAAAATCGAGGAACTACGCACTTACTTAACAACTTCAAGTAAGGATGAGATTATTAATCGCATTTTTGAAGAAATCAAAGCTTTATATGATAAAGTTCGCACTTTCTTCTCTAAACAAGAACCAAAAACAGAGATTATTGAAAAACAGTAGATAGCTACTATTTACTGTTTTTTTAAATGTGATAAAAGAAAAGGTTGATAGTATGGATAGAATCAAAGAATTACGACAAAGAATAGATAAAGTTAATCAACAGATATTAAAGCTTTTAAATGAAAGAGCCCAAATAGCTTTAGAAATTGGTTTAGAGAAACGTAAAAGTGGTCATGCTATGTATGACCCTATTAGAGAAAAAGAGATTCTCGATTCAATATTGAAGGAAAATCAAGGGCCATTTTCTAATGAAGTAATCGCCTATCTATTCAAAGAAATCTTTAAAGCAACCTTAGCTTTACAAAAAGATGAGTTTATTAATAACTTAAAAATATCCCGTAAGTATCAAAATGAAGATACCTTAATTAAAATCAAAGGTGAAATAATTGGTGGAAGTAACACTACTTATATCTTTGGTCCTTGTTCGATTGAAAGTGTAGAACAACTAGAAGAAGTGGCTAAGTTATTAGTTAATAAGGGGTTAAAGTTTATCCGCGGTGGTGCTTATAAACCGCGCACTTCACCTTATGATTTTCAAGGGTTGGGGTTTACTGGTGTAAAAATCATGACAGAAATAACAGATAAATCTAACCTTATATCTGTTATTGAGGTTTTAAATGAGAAACAACTTGAAGAAGCATATGACTATATCGATATAATTCAAATAGGTAGTCGTAATATGGATAATTTTAGTTTGTTAAGAAGTGTTGGACAAACTAATAAACCAGTTATCTTAAAAAGAGGTTATAGTTCAACCATTGAAGAGTTTAAACTAGCAGCAGAATATATTGTTTCGGAAGGAAATCAGCAGGTCATATTATGTGAACGTGGTATCCGGACTTTTGAGACAGCCACACGAAATACTTTAGATATTTCTGCCATTCCCATTTTGAAAAAGGAAACCCACCTTCCTGTAATTGTCGATGTTAGTCATGCAGCAGGTAGAAAAGACATTATGACGCTTCTAGCTAAAGCTAGTTTGGCAGCAAACTGTAATGGGATTATGGCTGAAATACATCCAAATCCGTTTGTGGCGTTATCCGATTCCCATCAACAAATGAATTTTGCGGAATTTGAAAGCTTTTATCAAGCGCTTATAGAATAGTGTGAAAAAGTTTTCAATTGTAAATCGCTTTCGCTTGAAAATATTTTCATTTGTGGTTATAATAAATATAAGTTAAATTCCTGTCATGGGAGGTGAATAAATGGTCGACATTAAAAATACAAAAGTAACGATTTACGACGTCGCAAGTGAAGCAGATGTTAGTCTTGCAACGGTATCGCGCGTCCTAAATTATCCCGAGAAGGTAAAGCCTGCAACTCGTGAGCGTGTTCTTGAAGCGATTCGCAAGTTAGGATATCGTCCAAATGCGATTGCACGGGGACTAGCTAGTAGAAAGTCAACGACAGTAGCCTTAATAGTTCCTGATGTATCACGGGCATCAGTAGCGGAAATGATTAATGGTGTTGTTGATATTGCCCGCAAATATGATTATACAGTTATTTTAAAAGTAACTAATAGCGAACCTGATGTTGAAGAAGACATATGGCAGGAAGTATTTGCCGCTCAAGTTGATGGGATTATCTACTTAAATGATGAACTCCAAGAGCATAACATTAAGCAGATTAAATCTAGTGATGTTCCTGTTGTTTTATGTAATGTTGGTGTAGACGATCCAACCATTGCTTGTGTTTCGATAGATTTTGAGAAAGCATTCTATGAAGCAACGCAATCGCTAATAAATAAAGGTTTGAAAGACATCCTCCTAGTTTCAACGAGAAGCGCTTATTATGTCAACTCATTCAAAGAACGTGGCTATATCAACGCTATGAAAGAAGCAAATCTTGAACCTAATATCGTGCGGACATCGGGCAGATTAGTTGTTAATTATCCTTTCTTTATCGATTATCTAAAGAATCATAAACCAGAAGCTGCTCTTGTTGTTCGTGATTCGATTGCGGTTTCGATGATTAATGCGGCAAGCGAAGTTGGAATTAAGATTCCTGATGAACTAGAAATCATTTCATTCCAAAATACAAAATACGCGAAGATGTCAAGACCGACATTGAGTTCCATTGATAATCCAATCTATGATATAGGTGCTGTTAGCATGAGACTTTTAACTAAGTTAATGAATAATGAACCAATCGAGAACCTAAATGTCGTTTTACCACATAATATCATTTGGCGAAATTCAACTAAAAATTAATCTATATCAAGCAGACTAAGGAGTACCATACACCCCTTAGAGATAACATTTAGAGGAGGAACAACATATGAAAACAAAATTACCAATAGCCATGAGCAATCGCCATATCCATTTAAGTCCAGAACATTTGGAAGCACTTTTTGGTGCTGGGTATGAATTAACCAAGTTCAAGGATTTATCTCAACCAGGTCAATTTGCGGCCAATGAAAAAGTTGATATAGTAGGTCCTAAAGGAACTCTTAAAGGTGTGCGTGTATTAGGTCCTTGTCGGGGAAAAACACAAATTGAAATCTCCCGCACTGATAGTTTCGTTCTAGGTATCTATCCACCTGTACGTGACTCAGGTGATATTAAAGGTACACCTGGTGCGAAAATCATTGGACCTAAAGGCGAAATTGAAATCGAAGAAGGTGTAATCATTGCAGCACGCCATATTCACATGCATCCGGATGATGCTAAGGAATTTGGTGTGAAAGATAAAGACCGTGTAAGAGTAAAAGTTGAAGGTGAACGCGGTCTAATCTTCGATAATGTTTTAGTTCGTGTTCGTGATGATTTCGCTTTAGAAATGCATGTCGATATCGATGAAGGTAATGCGGCAGGCATAAATAATGGCGATTTAGTAGAAATCGTAGAGATTTTATAATAATTATATAAATGAGCGATGAATGGGCGAAGTAGTGATATCGAAAACTTTCAGAGACTTAGTGGTTGGTGCGAACTAAGATTTTCGATATTAACGAATTACACCCTGGAGCATTCACCACTGGTGAACGGTAGAACCGTTATCTAAATGAGTGCACAAATATTACTTAAGTAATATTTGTGAATTAAGGTGGTACCGCGTGTAAAACGTCCTTAAGTGATTAAGGACGTTTTTTTTATTATTACATATGATAACATAAAAACAATTAAGTGTAGTAAAGGAGAATGAACATGAAGAACCCATTATTACTCGACTTAGCGTGGCGTGGTTTAATTAACGACTGTACAGATATAGAATTATTGGATGAAATGTTAAATGAAGGTAGTATTACTTTATATTGCGGGTTTGACCCAACTGCTGAAAGTTTACATGTAGGTTCTTTATTACCAATTTTAACCTTAAAACGATTCCAACTAGCTGGACATAAGGTACTTGCTTTAGTTGGAGGGGCAACAGGTCTTATTGGTGACCCTAGTGGACGTTCAACGGAAAGACAACTTAATTCTATTGAAACTGTTCAAAAATGGGTGGGATCCATTAAGGCACAATTATCACAATTCCTAACCTTTACAGAATCAAATAATCCTGCTGAAATGGTAAATAACTATGATTGGACAAAGGATTTAACAGTTATTGATTTTCTACGTGATATTGGTAAGCATTTTGGCATCAATTACATGTTAGCAAAAGAATCAATTGAACGACGTCTAGAGACTGGTTTATCTTATACTGAGTTCTCATATACAATTTTACAAGCGCTAGATTTCTATCATCTATTTACGTCTAAAAACTGTGTATTACAAATCGGTGGAAGTGATCAATGGGGCAATATTACTTCAGGATTAGAATTAATTAGAAAGATACATGGTCCAGAAGCAAAAGCTGTTGGTTTAACTATGCCTTTAGTCACAAAAGCTGATGGTACTAAATTTGGCAAAACAGCTGGTGGAGCAATTTGGTTAGATGCGAAATTAACATCACCATATGAAATGTATCAATTCTTCTTAAATACCAGTGATGATGATGTTATTAAATTCTTGAAATATTTTACTTTCTTATCAAAAGAAGAAATTGAAGCACTAGAAGAAAAAGTTAAGACCGAACCCCATTTACGAGAAGCACAAAAAGCACTAGCAAAAGAAGTAGTGACACTAGTGCATGGTAAAGAAGCATATGAACAAGCTGTAAAAATCACAAGTTGTCTTTTCAGTGGTGATATTAAGTCTTTAACAAGTAAAGAAATCGAAACTGGTTTAAAGGATTTCCCCGCTGTGACATTCGCTGAAAGTACTAACATTGTAGACGCATTGGTGATGTGTGGCGCCGCAACTAGTAAACGGCAAGCAAGAGAATTCTTAAGCAGTAATGCAATTCAAATTAACGGCGAAAAAGTTAACGATGTTAATTTCATGATTAGTAAAGACATCGCCATCGACGGTAAGTTTGTGATTGTTTTACGCGGTAAAAAGAACTATTATATGATTAGATTTGAATAGATAGTAAAGAAATCAAAGTACATTTACTATATAGGATAAAGCTTTCCTTATAAACTTAATATTTGATATAATCTATTGTCATTTTTGAAAATATTAAACCAAAGTAAAAAAGCCTTCTTTTAATAGAAGGCTTTTTAATATTAACGGCTGTAGAACTCAACGATTAAGGATTCTTTAATGTCTGGAAGAATTTCGTCGCGCATTGGTAAGCGTGTATATGTACCAGTCATAGTATCTTCATCGTAAGCTAAGTATGGTGCACGAGAGATTGTTGCTTCTAATGCTTCTTTTACGATTTGGAAGTTACGTGCTTTTTCAGTTAAAGTAATAGTTTGACCAACTTCAACGATATATGATGGAATATCAACGCGTTTACCATCAACTAAAATATGTCCGTGGCTAACAAGTTGACGAGCTTGTCTGCGGGTTCTAGCGAAACCTAAACGATAGACTAAGTTATCTAAACGAGATTCTAATAAGAATAGGAAGTTTTCACCAGTAACACCAGGCATTTTGCTAGCACGGTTGAAGAGGTTACTGAATTGTCTTTCGCTTAAACCATACATGAAACGTAATTTTTGCTTTTCAGCTAATTGTAAGCCATATTCTGATTGGCTACGACGACGAGTACTACCATGTTGTCCTGGGG
>JAAZCR010000233.1 GCA_012513195.1 Bacilli bacterium
AAATTCATTCAAATTGACATTATTTGATAGAATTTCTTTTAATCTTGTAGTATCATTATACATGGAAGTCATCCTTTCTGTGTTATAGTGTTTTTTTCCAAATTTTATTTTAACACAGGATGACTTCCTTTTCTATTTACAAAAAATATTTTACACTATCGATATTTTATAGTAATATTTAATTATTTTATATTATTAATAAATCTAATTAATATCATTAAAAAAACATGAAACCTTATAGATTAAATTCTATATGGTTTCATGTTTTGCATCATTAAGTATTAATATACTCGATTCTTTCTCTTCTTCAATACTAGATATGCTACTAATCCAATTATTACTACTCCACCAATCACAATTGGTACGATGTAATTGCGTTCAGGTGATAAGACCTCGGACCAGATCTTATCATATTCTTTAATGAAGTCACCTGGATCACGGAAAACTTCTGTTTGAATGTTGCCACCGAAGACATCAATAATGGTTGGATTATAAGCGTAATTATTAGCCCAATCTTCTTCAATGACTTCATTGAATACTTGTTCTACTGGTGTAGTATACATAACATATTCTGTATTAGCTCTAGCAATTTCAGGACTAATCATAAAATTGATGAATTTATGTGCTAACTCAACATTTTGACTTGTCTTAGGAATAACCATGGAGTCAATCCAGAAGTTAGTTCCTTCTTTTGGAATCGCAAAACTCATGTTAGGATTATTATACATAATGTAAGCTGCATCACCAGAGTAAACAACTGCTAAATATGCTTCACCATCAATCATTTGTTGATCTACACTGTCACCAACATAAGCATAAACTAATGGTTTTTGTTCAATTAATTTTTCTTTTGCTTGTTGAAGTTCATCGAGATCATGTGTATTCATGGAATAACCTAATAGTTTCAATGCTACCATTAAGGAGTCACGTTGGCTATCATACATGAAAATCTTCTTTTTATAATCTTCATCCCAAAGAATACTCCATGAATCTACCGTTTTGGTTACTTTGGTTTTATCATATACTATACCTACTGTACCATAGAAATATGGGACTACATAATCATTCATTTCAATATCAGGGTATTCTTCATCCAACTTATTAACAATATCTTGAGATATCAAACTATAATTAGGAATTAAACTAAAATCTATTTTATTTAAACGATCTTGTTTGATAAGACGTTCTATCATATAGTCAGATGGAATAATAACATCATATCTAGCATCACCTGCGATTAATTTTGTATACATTGCTTCGTTAGAATCAAATGTTTCATAGTTTACTTTTACATTATAAATCTTTTCGAATGCATCAATGACGTTATCATAGGTGACACCATTAATCGTTACTGGATCAAAACCAATATATTCGCCCCAATTAAATACATTAAGTACTTGCTTGCCACTATCATTGCCGCCTTGGTTTTTATTGCTACAGGCAGTAATGAAGAATACTGCAACTACTGTAAAAATTACGAGAAAAAATCTTTTCATTTTTCATCCTCCTTTAATCTGTATTCCATTTTTTTCTTGCTGCCAATACGATTGATGATAAATACAAACATAACTATTACTGCGACCATTAGCGTAGCTAGTGCATTAACAGTTGGTCTAATTCTTCTTTTGGCCATATTAAAGATTTCAATTGAGAGGTTTGTAACTCCCCCAGAGGTATTGAAATAACTGATGACGAAATCATCAATTGACATGGTAAAAGCAATAAGCATACCTGCAATGATCCCTGGCATGATTTCGGGAATAATTACTTTACGCACTGCTTGCAATTGCGTTGCTCCTAAATCTTGTGCAGCATCAATAAGATGTGGATCCATTGCTTGTAATCTTGGTAATACACTGAGGATTACATATGGCGTACTAAACATGATGTGAGCTAATACCATAGTTGTAAAACCACGTTGAATACCAACAGATATATATAATAACATCAATGATACCGCTGTAACGATATCAGGATTAATTACTGGTAAGTAGTTTACATTTAATACATAATCTTGCACACGTTTTTTGTGATAATAAATACCAATGGCAGCTACTGTTCCAAATACTGTAGATACGATTGTCGAAATAATCGCACAAATAATTGTATAGTAGAATGCATTTTTAATTACGTCGCTACGGAACAACTCACGATACCATTTTAAAGTAAATCCAGTCCAGCGTCCCATTGCTTCTGATGTATTAAAAGAATATAGAACAAGAACGAAAATTGGAGCATATAAGAAGAGGAACATTAAACCTAAATAAATCTTGTGTTGAATTTTTAGACCTTTTACCATAAGATTGCTCCTCCTCTTCCACTAATTTCACCAGATTTTCTCATGAAGCGCATGGAGATTAGGATAAGGATCATTAGGATAACTGAAACTGCTGAACCAAAGTTCCAATTATTTAGTAAATAGAATTGCTTTTCAATCAAGTTACCAATTAATACGTATTGACCTCCACCTAATAAGCGAGGAATTGCAAAGGCGCTAACTGCAGGTAAAAAGACCATTACTATTCCTGTAATTACACCTGGCATAGATAAGGGAAAAACAACCTTTAAAAACGCTTCTTTTGAACTAGCTCCTAAATCATTTGCAGCTTCAATTAGACTCTTATCTATCTTCGTAATTGCAGTATATATTGGCAAAACCATAAAGGGAATAAAGTTATAAACCATCCCAATGACAACTGCTGTATCTGTATATAATAAACCTGTGCGGCTTAAGATTACTTGCCAAGCATAAGTTCTTAATAACATATTAATCCACATTGGGAGAATAAATAACAATAATATCATGTTTTGAATATTCACGTTTGTCTTAGAAATTATCCATGCAGCTGGATAGCCTAAAACTAAACATAATATCGTTGTTTCAACTGCTAATATTACTGATTTGGAAAGAATATTAATATTTTCAGTTTTAAAGAATTCCCGATAATGTTGGAGTGTAAAGCGAAAAATCGCTGGCGAATCTGGCCTACTTTGCGTGATACTATAAAAGAAGATAAGGAAGAATGGGACGACAATCATCATCGCAATCCATACAACATATGGATAAAGAAGAGCTTTTATTGTCCTATTCATTCCCTACTCCCTCCACTTCCATGACGTGGATATTTTCAGGTTCAACTGTTAAACCAACCACTTCACCGATTCGTGCTGATTTAGTTGTATGCACCACATATTCGCGCCCATTAACAATGACACAGATTTCATAGTGTACACCTTTAAATAT
>JAAZCR010000234.1 GCA_012513195.1 Bacilli bacterium
ATATTAGCACGGAGAATTTGATTCATAACTTAAAAGCAATTCTGCAAGCGAGGATTAGTTTGAATTATAACGCGAATTTAATGTTATTGATTGACAACTTATTCTTAAATCTCAAATAAAAGGAGGTCTATCCTTGGAAGACATTAAACAAAAAGAAGAAAACATGGTAGAAAACCAAGTTGACATAAATGAAACAAGCGATGAGCAAATCATCCAAAATGCGAATTATACCTATGAAGAAAGAGATGAATATCAAGTCATCGCTGTTCGCTTTAAAACAGCGGGTAAGAAATATTTCTTTGATCCCCGCGATCTCGATTTAAAGATTGGGGATAAAGTATTAGTAGAAACAGTACGAGGTATTGAATTTGGCGAAGTTGTTTCGGGTATCAAGACAGTTTCCAAAGCTGAAGTGTTTTTACCGATAAAACCCATTATTCGGAAAGCAACAGAAGAAGATATCCAACGTTACCAACAAAACAAAGCTGAAGAACCACACATCATCGAGGTATGTCAGGAATTAGTTGAAAAGAATGAACTTCCAATGAAACTTTTAGGATGTGAATATACCTTCGACCGTACCAAATTAATCATTTATTTTAGCGCTGAAAATCGCATTGATTTCCGCCAATTAGTTAAAGATTTAGCTGCTGTCTTTAGAACACGAATAGAACTTCGACAAGTAGGTGTTAGAGATGCAGCCAAATATATCGGTGGATTAGGTCCATGCGGACGCATTCTCTGTTGCACTACTTTCCTGGGTAATTTTGATTCAGTATCGATCAAGATGGCGAAAAACCAAAACCTTTCCTTGAATCCTCAAAAAATCTCTGGAGCTTGCGGGAAACTACTTTGTTGTTTAAAATACGAAGCAGAATTCTATGATGAGATTGCGAAGATTATGCCTAAAGTTGGCGAGATTATTATGACTCCCGATGGCGAAGGTAAGGTTTATGGTGTTAATGCCCTACTTGATTTAGTTAAAGTAGTATTAACTGAATCTAATGCGGTCAGAAGTTATAAGTTACATGAAATTCAACGGAAAAATATCGTTAATGATGACAATGACATCGTGGATGAAGAATTGTTGGAATTAATTGAAGAATAAAACTATTGATTATAATCAATAGTTTTTTCATGAGTGATGATTATGCTTAAAGAAAATGAAGTCTTAAACGATTTATTAGGATACGACGGACTAAAAATAATTCAACGTCCTGATCTCTTTAACTTTTCTTTAGACTCCACCTTACTTGCCCATTTCGTGACAATAAACAAGGGTGTTAAGCGTATCATTGATTTAGGAACAGGTAATGCGCCCATTCCGCTTTTTTTAAGTTTACGGACGAACGCTGAAATAATTGGAGTAGAAATTCAAGAAGTATCCTATGACTTAGCTATTCGCAATGTCGAACTAAATAATCTTACACATCAAATCACAATTCTCCACGATGATTTACGTAACATTCACCAGAAACTTGGACATCACGCTTTTGATGTTATTACTTGTAACCCACCTTTCTTTCGGGTAACTGAGGATGCTCATTTAAATAAAAACGACTTTTTGACAATTGCACGTCATGAAGTCATGGCTACATTAGAAG
>JAAZCR010000235.1 GCA_012513195.1 Bacilli bacterium
AGTTAGTTCTATTCCTTCATTTGTAACATCTAATTTGATTGATTTAAGGATAGGCATTGGTGTTTTAGTCGATAAAGCTCTATTTACGTTATTAACTGCTTCGACAAAGGTATCGTTTAATATTCTAAATTTCATCTCTATACCTCCATTTTATTTATTTATTTTATATATTAATAAGAATTATAAGACTTGTGGAAAAGTGGAAAGGTGTCATAAGTTGTTATATATTGTCGAATTCTATCAACATTCGTTGTTTATAAAATGTGTAAACTACTTAAGTTTTTCCATAAGGGTTCGAATTACTTCATCAACCTGATTGTTTATAATGCGTAAGTTCTCTATTTTCTGTATAGAATGCATGACAGTTGTGTGATCCCTTCCTCCAAACTCTTGAGCAATCTTTGGATAAGACTCTTTCTTAATTTCTCTAATTAAGTACATCGCTATTTGTCTTGGTAAAACAAACTCTGCTTTTCTTGATTTTGAAATGAGATTGGCTAGGGATATATTGTAATACTCGCAAACTGCCTTTTGGATTTCAATTATTTCCGTGTTTTTAACACTCTTTAGTTCTGGTATAAGATCCTTCAAAGCTTCTCTCGTCAAATCTAAAGTAATTTCTTTATTCATCATTGTTGCGTAAAATAATACTCGTTTTAATGCTCCTTCAAGTATACGGATGTTACTTGTGAAGTTAGATGCAATATATTCAAGTACTTCTAATGGTACATCTTCATAACCAATTCGTTCGCTTGCTAGTTTTTTCTTTAAAATTTCAATCCTCGTATTGATGTCGGGTTCCTTAATATCCACGACAGCACCCCATTCAAAACGAGAAGTTAAACGATCCATGATATCTTTTAACTCGTAAGTAGGTCGATCACTAGTAATCACAATCTGTTTATTCTCGTTATGCATTTTTTCAAATAATTTAAAGAATTCTAATTGTGAGCCTTCTTTTTTGGCGAGAAATTGAATATCGTCAATCAATAATACGTCAATATCGTTATATTTTTCATTATACTCTTCATCAGAGTTGATCTTAACCTTTTTTATGTAATCTTCGATAAAGGTTTCTGTCTTAATATAAAGAATCTTCTTTTTTGGATCATTATCTAATATGAAGTTTCCAATTGCTTGCATCAAGTGCGTTTTACCTAATCCTACGCCACCAAAAATATATAAGGGATTCGCAACTTTCCCTGGTTGATTAGCCACTTGTAAAGCCACTAGATTAGCAAACCGGTTATTTGGCCCAACAACGTAATTTTCAAAGGTGTAAGTTGCCTTAAGATTATGACGATAGAGATTATTGATATTAGGATCAACACCATTAATTGGTACATTAGTATCTTCAGTGATGTAATCTTGTGTGATGATTTTAACATCTAAATAATCCTGAAAACCATAATAAGTCTTTGCTACTTCGTTTAAGACTCTTACAACATGTTTAATATAAAAAGACTCAATTCGCGATTTATGAAATTGGGAAGGAGCTACTACATATATTAAATTTTTATGGAATTTATAAACCTTATTAACAGGAGCGAAGATTTCGTCGAATTCTTCTTTATCGAAATCAAAAGCTAAGCGTTCTAATGTTTTATTCCATAGCTCCTGGTATTGTTCAAACATGTCTGCGGACCTCCTTCGCTCTACCCTAATACTATAGTTTAATTTTACTATTTTTTTGTGGAAAAATAAACAGATTTATAGAAAATTTGCAATAATTGGATAAGTTATCCACAAGGTGTGTATAAAAATGTAATTGGATGGGAATAATTAACAGGGGATGGAGATAAATAATTAAGTGATATTATACTTTATTTGAGTTATCCACTTTTCCATAGGGAAGGGTTAGTCACAATGTTGATAATTGGTAATTGAAAATATAGATTATATAATTTAATAAAAATGTTGACATTTAAATAATAATTCAGTATAATGGTTTAGCAAATGTTCTAGCGGAGGTGTAAGAGACATGAAAAGAACTTGGCAACCTAACAAACGCAAACGTAGTAAGACTCACGGTTTCCGTGCTCGTATGGCTACACATAATGGCCGTAAAGTTTTAGCAAGACGTCGTAGAAAAGGAAGAGAGAGATTGGCAGTTTAAAGACCACTGAAACTGATACAGTGGTCTTTTTATCATGAACTTTTGGTGATTGCCGATGAAGAAAATGTACATCATAAGAAAAAACTATGAGATTCAAGCAATTATATCTTTAAAAGACTCTGTAAAAAACAATTATTTTGTTCTATTTAAAAGAGAAAATAATTTAGGGCACTTCCGCGTTGTAGTGTCTGTTAGTCGAAAAATTGGCAAAGCTGTCGTACGCAATAAAATAAAAAGGCAAATAAAAGCGATTATTTATAAAAAAAGACATGAAATTAGCCAAAAATATGATATAGTATTAATAGTTAGAGACCAAATTAACACATTATCGTTTCAAGAAAAAGAGAAATATCTGATGGAACTTTTGACAAACGCAAACTTATTAACACAGTGAGGTATTATATATGAAGAAAGCAATCAAGAGATTACTATTCATTGCCTTTTCATTAGTAATATTGATTAATTTATCTGGTTGCGCAAAATTATATCGGGATGGAAATCTTCAAGATATTTATCCGATTAATACGAAATATTTCTGGGATCGGTTCTTTATTCAACCGATTGCATGGTTATTGGATTTATTCACTACTAAAACTGGCTCATACGCACTAGGCATTTTAATAACGACAATTATTGTCAGAACAATCTTAACACCTATCTATACCAAATCCAATGACATGTCCATTAAGATGAATAAGATTCAACCAGAAATCCAAAAAATCCAACAAAAATATGCTGGTAAAACGGACCCCGATTCGCGTAATCGAATGCAACAAGAAATGATGAAGTTATACAAAGACAATAATATTAATATGTTTGCAGGATGTTTAATGCCCTTCTTACAAATGCCAGTCTTCTTGGCAATGTATAATGCGGTAGTAAAAACACCTGTAACATATAACTATTCTTTAAGTGTAACTAATATGCTTGGAATCGACTTATCCAAACCAGGTCCAATTTATTTCTTACCAGTAATTGTTGGTATCACCGCATATCTTCTCCAATATATATCAACCTTTGGAATGAGCGAAGAAGCGAAGAACAACCCAACAATCAAGACGATGAACTGGATGATGCCTGGTATGATGTTTGTCTTTGCCTTCTCGCAATCTAGTGCGTTATCACTTTACTGGATAGTTGGTAACATTTATTCAACGCTACAAATTATCGTCGTAAAGAAACCATTCAAACGTAAGGATAAAGACGACGAAGATAAGCCTAAAAAGATAAAGGCAAAACCAATAAAAAATCCTTTAATCAAAGATTAACAGATTTATGAAAGCGGGGTTCTCTTGATGAAAAAAACATTAATCGAAGGCAGAAATCTCGAGGAAGTTCAAGCTAAAGCAGTAGAGTTATTTAAAGAACCATTAGAAAGAATAAACATTGAAATTGTAAGCGAAAAGAAAGGCTTCTTAGGAATTGGTTCATCAGTCAGTGCATATGTTTCATTAAATATTAATCCAGTAGAAGAGACATTAACTTTCTTGAAGAAAGTTATGAATGCGATGAATATAAATGCAAATATTGAAGTTGTGACAGATGATGAAGAAGTCCGTTACAATATTGAAAGTGACAATAATCCTATCCTTATTGGAAAAGAAGGAAAAACAATGGAAGCACTTCAATATCTTGCTCGTCATGTTTTCAACAAATATAACACGGACAAAAGAGTGTGCACGATTGATGTTGGTGGATATAAACAAAAACGCCGCATGCAATTAGAAATTCTCGCAACGAAAATTGCGAAAGAAGTTGCACGGACAAAAATTGAGGTACAACTTGATCCGATGAACTCTTATGAAAGAAGAATTATTCATACTAAACTTGCTGATTGGCGTGATGTCTACACGGAATCAGTCGGAGAAGAACCTAATCGTCGTTTAGTCATTAAACCAAGAAAACATAACTAAGATTAAAACTGTATCCTTTGGATGCAGTTTTCTTTTTAATTATAAATTAAATATTTTATAATAATATTACTGATAATAATTAATATAGGTGATATATATGATTGATGATACAATAGTAGCTATTTCGACAGCTCAAGGTATAGGTGCTATTTCAATTGTTAGACTTAGTGGTCAAGAAGCACTTGACATCGTAAGTAAAGTGTTTAGGGGGAAGGACTTACATAAAGTCCCGAGCCATTCCATAAATTATGGACATATTATTAATCCTGATGATAATACGATCATTGATGAAGTATTAGTTTCTGTTATGCGTGCGCCTAAAACTTATACTACTGAGGATATTGTGGAAATCAACTGCCATGGGGGACCATTAGTAACCCAAAAAATCTTGGAGTTAATGCTGACTTTAGGGGCACGTTTAGCCGAGCCAGGTGAGTTTACAAAAAGAGCTTTTTTGAATGGGCGTATCGATTTAGCACAGGCAGAATCAGTTATGGATTTGATTGAAGCAAAGACCGATGAAGCTTTACATGTCGCTGTAAATACGCTTGATGGTCGTGTATCGAAATTAATCCAAGAACTCCGTGAGGAAATACTGAGTATTATTGCGACTATTGAAGTTAATATTGATTATCCTGAATATGATGATGCCATCGTTATGAGTAATGAAATTTTAAAACCACAAATAATCGCAATTATGCATAAATTGGAACACTTATTAGAAGTAGCGAAAACAGGAAAAATCATTCGCGATGGTATCAAAACCGTAATCGTTGGGCGACCTAATGTTGGTAAATCGAGTTTATTAAACCGTTTAATGGGAGAAGAACGGGCCATCGTTACGGATATTGCTGGTACAACCCGTGATTTAATTGAAGGTTATATCAATATTGGCGGTGTAGTTTTAAATCTAATCGATACAGCTGGTATTAGAGATACTAAAGATATTGTTGAACAAATAGGTGTAGAACGTACGAAGAAAGTCATTAACGAAGCAGAACTAATTCTCTTAGTCTTAAATAATAATGAACCTTTAACTAAAGATGATTATGCATTATTAGAACTAACTAAAGACAAGAAACGTATTATCATCGTCAACAAAACTGATCTTGAATCCCGCATTGAAAAGGATAAACTACCTTATCATATTGAAACTTCAATGTTACTTGAGGAAGCACGCGATATTATTGAATCAGAAATTAAACGTTTATTTCAGCTAGGGGATATCAAGAATAAAGATATGACTTACATATCAAATAGCCGACATATTGCGAAAATTAGAAATGCCTACGACGCTCTTAAAGATGCGCTAAGATCAATAGAAAACGAAATGCCTGTCGATATTGTTGAAATAGATGTAAAAAATGCATGGATACGCTTAGGAGAAATCTTAGGAGAAGAAGTTGGCGAAAATCTTATCAATGAGTTATTCTCGAAATTCTGTCTTGGCAAATAAACATTGACAAATATTGATAAATATAGTATAAGTTATATATATCAATAAGATTGTAAAGACGATGAAGAGGAGAGTAGCTTTTAATGAGCGTCACAGCAAGTCCGGGTTGATGCGAGCCGGATACGTAGTTAAGAGTGAAGAACACCTCGGAGTTTCTTACCGAAATATACTCATATGAGTATAGAGTAGACTAAGACGGTTTCCTACCGTTAACAAGGAATACCTAGAGTGGTCTCAAAATGAGACAATAAGGGTGGCACCGCGGATTACAGTCATTCGTCCCTAACGAATGGCTGTTTTTTTGTTGATTTAAAGGGAAAAGGTCAGGTGAGTGTATGACATTAAGGATTCCAACATCTTATACGAGTAAACTATCCCTTTTGCAAACGCAAATTGCGATTAAGAAACTTAAAGACTTTTTTGAACGGCAACTAGCTTATGAATTGAACTTAATCAGGGTAACTGCTCCTTTATTTGTCCAACCTGAAACAGGTCTAAATGATAACCTAAATGGTGTTGAGGTGCCAGTCTCATTTAAAGTTAGCGGTCAAAAGGAACTACAAATCGTTCACTCCTTAGCTAAATGGAAGCGTATGGCCTTGTATAAGTATAATATTAAAGAGAAAAAAGGTATTTATACAGATATGAACGCGATTAGAAAGGATGAGCAACTAGATAATCTTCATTCATATTATGTAGATCAATGGGATTGGGAAGCAGTTATTTCAGAAAAAGATCGTAATGAGCGCAAGTTAAAAGAGATTGTTAGACGTATTTATAAAGTATTGCGCATTACTGATGAATATATCGTCGATGAGTTTCCGCAATTAAATCGGAAATTACCAGATAAGATATACTTTTTCACTAGTCAAGAACTTGAGGACATGTATCCTCTTCTTTCACCAAAAGAGCGTGAAGAAAAAATATGTAAAAAGTATAAAGCTGTCTTTGTGATGCAAATTGGTAAAAAATTAAAAAGTGGTCAAATTCATGACGGACGCTCACCAGATTATGATGATTGGGAATTAAACGGTGACATTCTCGTCTATCATGAACTTTTAGATTGTGCCTTAGAACTATCATCGATGGGAATTAGAGTGAACAAGGAATCATTGTTAAAACAATTGACGCTTTCTAATAACTTAGAACGGCTAAGTCTACCTTATCATCAGATGATTATGGAAGAAAAACTTCCATTTACTGTAGGTGGAGGAATTGGTCAATCTCGTTTATGTATGTTTTATTTAGAAAAAGCTCATATTGGCGAAGTACAATGTTCTGTATGGCCTAATGAGATGATTGAAAAGTGTAAAGAAAATAATATTTTCTTACTATAGATTGGGGGGGTGGAAAAGAATTGGAAATTACAACTTTAATTATTGCGGGATTATCGTTAATACTTAATATTTTTATTTTCTATAAGTTATTAATGATGAAGCAAACTGATGATAATCATACAAATGAGCTTACAGATCTTAAGTTCTACCAACAAGCGCAATTTATGAATATCCAAAAATCTTTAGGTGAAGATTTTGCGCAATTACGAGAAAAAATCACCATGAATATAGGTACATATAACGAAAAGACTAAAGAAGATTTATATAATTTTCAACACAAATTACAAAATGAGTTAAATGAGTTTCAAACTAAACTTTATGAAAAAATGGTACAGTTATTTGATAGTCTTACGAAAAATGTTCAAGATAATATTGATAAAATTAATGAGAAAGTTGATATACGATTAAACGAAGGGTTTGCGAAAACAACAGAAACCTTTAATAATATACTTGAACGAATAGGTAAGATAGATGAAGCTCAAAAGAAAATAGAAAGTTTATCAAATAATATCATATCGCTTCAAGATATATTAACCGATAAAAAGGCAAGAGGAACGTTTGGAGAAATTCAACTAAAACAAATTCTCGTCTCAGTCTTTGGAGAAAATAACGCCAAAATTTATGAACTACAGAAAAAACTTAGTAATGATAAAGTAGCTGATGCTATTTTACATGCTCCTGATCCCATTGGCAGCATCTGTATTGACTCAAAGTTTCCTCTAGAAAATTATCGGCGCATGATTGATCGTAATCTATCCAAAGAAGAGGTTGATTTAGCAGTAAAACGATTTAAAGCTGATGTAAGAAAACATATCGATGATATCAAAGAAAAGTATATTATTCCTAATGAAACCGCTGATTCAGCAATTATGTTTATTCCTGCAGAAGCGGTATTTGCGGAAATCAATGCTCATCATGAAGACCTAATCATATATGCACAAAGCGCTAAAGTGTGGATTGCCTCACCTACTACATTAATGTTTCTCTTGACAACAGTTCAACTAATCCTGCAAAATATTGAGCGGGATAAATATTCAGCTATTATTCATGAAGAATTAAATAGATTAGGTGTGGAATTTAAACGTTATAAAGATCGCTGGGACAAACTAGCACGTAATATTGAACAGGTATCAGAAGGAGTAAAATCCTTGCACACGACGTCATCAAAAATTGAAAAACGGTTTGAGTCCATTGCGAAAGTTGATCTTGATAAAAATAAATTAACCTATTATGAAGATATTGATGATTTAATTGAGGAGGATGAAAATGAAAAAAGTAGCACTTAGGCAAGTATATCGGGACTTACAAAGATATGCTGATACGACAGTAGAAATTAACGCATGGGTCAGAAGTAACAGAGCCCAAAAACTTTTTGGTTTCTTAATGGTCAATGATGGTACCTTTTTTGAAAGTACGCAAGTAGTATATGAAGAAAGTTTAGAAAACTTTAAAGATGTGCAAAAATTCCGTGCTGGCATGGCAGTAAGTGTCGTTGGTAAAGTGGTATTAACTCCACAAGCTAAACAGCCCTTTGAGTTAAAGGCAGAAAAAATCGAGTTATTAGGGGACTGTCCAGAAGATTATCCTATTCAACCAAAACGTCACACCAGAGAATTTTTACGTGAAGTAGCGCATTTACGTCCAAGAACCAACCTCTTTTCCGCAGTATTCAGAGTTAGATCAATAACTGCTTATGCAATTCATAAATTCTTCCAAGAACGCAACTTTGTATATGTCCATGCACCCATAATTACCGGCAACGATGCTGAAGGTGCAGGCGAAACATTTAAAGTAACAACCCTAGATTTAGAAAACGTTCCTTTTACTGAAGATAAAAAGGTTGATTATTCAAAAGATTTCTTCGGTAAACCCACTAACTTAACCGTTTCTGGTCAACTAGAAGCAGAATGTTTCGCACTTGCCTTTAGAGATGTTTATACCTTTGGACCTACTTTCCGGGCTGAAAATTCCAACACTTATAAACATGCCGCTGAGTTCTGGATGATTGAACCAGAAATTGCATTTGCGGATTTAGAAGATGATATGAATCTCGCAGAAGACATGGTTAAATTCATCGTAAGTTATGTACTTGAAAATGCGAAAGAAGAAATGGCTTTCTTTGATCAATTTGTTGAACCTGGTTTAATTGAACGTCTCATGAAACTAGTAAATAGTAAATTCTATCGTTGTACATATACCGAAGCGATTGAAATTCTCAAAAAAGCTCCGAAAAAGTTTGAAAATAAAGTTGAGTGGGGAATGGACCTCGCTAGCGAGCATGAACGTTATTTAACTGATGAACATTTCCAAGCCCCCGTCTTTATCACAAACTATCCGAAAGATATCAAAGCCTTCTACATGCGTTTAAACGATGATCAAAAGACTGTTGCTGCTTGTGACCTATTAGTGCCAGGTGTTGGTGAATTAATAGGTGGCTCACAAAGAGAAGAACGACTTGAAATACTAGAACAACGTATGAAAGAATTAGGAATCCCTACCGATGAATTATATTGGTACCTTGATTTACGTAAATATGGTGGCGTAAAACATGCAGGTTTCGGATTGGGTTTTGAGCGGATGTTGATGTATTTAACGGGAGTTGAAAATATCCGCGATGTTATTCCATTCCCTCGCACTCCAAAGAACTGTGAATTCTAAAAAAAAACCGACAAACGTCGGTTTTTTTAATGCTTTAATTATTTCTTTATGCTTTCTTCCATAACCTAGGTGTGAATAGAACTAAAATAGGAAAAATTTCTAATCTTCCTGCCAGCATAATGATAGATAAAATTAGTTTTGAAAAATTTGAGAAAAAAGCGAAATTTTCTGTAGGACCAACTAAATTAAATCCTGGACCTACATTACTTATACATGTTAATACTGAAGTTAAACTAGAAAGAAGATCGACATTTTCTATACTTATAATTAATGTTCCTAATAAAACGATGAAAAAATAAGCAATTATAAACGACACTACACCGCGCAATACATCCTCTTCTACCCGTTTTTGCTCAAATTTAGTTGTTATAACTTGATTAGGATGGAGTGAGTATTTAATCTCATTTTTTATAGTTTTACCTAAAATAATAACTCTTGATAACTTAATACCACCACATGTTGAACCAGCACAACCACCAGTGATCATTAAGATAATTAATATCCACTTAGAAAGTGATGGCCAGATATTAAAATCAGTAGTAGTTAGTCCAGTTGTTGATATAATTGATGCAACTTGAAAGATAGCATGATGCAGACTATTTCCAAAATTACCATATAAATTCATAATATTAATCGCTACAATTAATGTTGAGATAACAACAATTATAACGAAGAATCTAAATTCTTCATTTTTTAGAATTTGTTTACCTTGACCAATTAAGATGAAATAGTAAAGATTAAAGTTAATCGCAAAAAACAACATAAAAATCGCTATAATAATTTCAGCAGGAATATTTTGATACGCCATAATACTAGAATTCTTTATACTAAATCCACCTGTTCCCGCTACAGATAAAGCATGGACAACACTATCAAACCATGGTAAACCAGCAATTTTAAGTAAAATCGTAAGAGTTAAGGTTAATACTATATAAATTAAGTAGAGAATAATGGCTGTTACTTTTACTTTAGATACTAATTTACCAACCTTTGGACCAGGGCTTTCTGCTTTTAAAATATACATGCTGCGAGGATCAACATTAGGGAGAATCGCTAATACAAATACTAAGATTCCCATTCCACCTAACCATTGTGAGAAACTACGCCAAAATAACAATCCCTTGCTTAAATTCTCTACATCAGATAAAACTGTTGCCCCAGTAGTAGAAAAACCTGAAACGGATTCAAATAAAGCATCAAAAAAGTTATTTACAACACCGCTAAATATATAAGGTAAACACCCAAAAAGGCTGACAAGAATCCAACTTAAACTGACAATAGCGAATGCTTCTTTTGGAAAGAGATTCGCATTATTTGGTTTTATTAACTTTACTAATAAAAAACCACATATGCAAAGTATTCCACTAGTGGTAATGAAAGGGACTATCATTTCTGTTTCGTGATATATTAGAGAAATCATTAATGGTAAAACTATTAAGGTTGCTTCAACTAACAGAATTTTACCCAATGTTTGAAAGACTATCCTATAATTCATAATCTTACTCCAATATATCCTCTAAGTCTCGAATTTGTTTATTTGTTGTTATGACAATAACACTATCTTTTGCTTGCAAGTAGTCATTACCACTAGGAATAATCACTTTATTGTTTCTTATTATACTCGCAACTAAGATATTCGGTTTAATGGCTAAATCTTTTAATTTAATACCTGTATATTTGGTAGAATCTGGTATATAGAATTCAATAGCTTCAACTTGATTATTGACTAATTGATATAAAGTTTTTACTTCAGAGTCAATCGTATTTTGTAATGAGCGAACATATCGGAGGATAATGTTAGTAGTTACTTCTTTTGGAGTAACGATCGTATCAAGTTCAGTTTCTCTTAAAATATCAGTAAGATCATAACGATTAATTTTTGTGATAACTTTTGGCACATTCTTCAACTTTGCATAGAGTGATATAATAATGTTTTCTTCATCAAAACCAGTTAATGTGACTAAAGCATCTACGTATTCAATACCTTCCGCTTGTAGTAGTGTTTGATCACTACCCTCACCATGTATTATGTCAGCTTCAGGTAATAATTCGCTCAGTATTTGGCAGCGTTCTTTATCTAATTCAATGATTTTTACTGCGACATTATTATCAATTAACTTTTGGGCTAGATAATAGGAAATTTTACTTCCACCGATAATCATTACTTGTTTTGCCTTCGTTTTTAATTGACCGATTTTTTTAAAGAATTGATTAATTTCTGTTTTTTGCGCATATACATAGATTTTATCATCTTCTTGTAAAACGAAACTTCCATCAGGGATATAGGCTTGTTTATCTCTTTCAACGATACATATTAACATTTTTAGATTGTATTCTTTACGAATATCCATTATACGTTTACCGATTAAGGGAGAATTTTTGGGAATAGATAATCCCACGATTTCGACACGGTGATTCGCAAAATGCTCAACTTTTAATGCGCCAGGAAACTTTAAGATTTCATGGATTTCTTCAGCTGTTGCTAGTTCAGGATTTACTGTCATACTAACACCTAATTCATTACGGAAGAAGTCCATTTGTTTTGAATATTCAGGATTACGTACACGGGCAATTGTGTGTTTCACACCACATTTTTTGCTTACCAAACAAGAGAGAATGTTTAACTCATCACTAGGTGTACAGGCAATTAATAGTTCAGCTTTATTAGCTTCAGCTTCCATTAAGATTTCGTAACTCGCACCATTTCCTACAACGCCTTTAACATCATAGGTATTAACTATATCTTCAACAACATCTGCAAGTATATCAACGACAATAATATCGTGGTTTTCTTTTACGAGGGTATTAATAATAGCTTTACCAATTTTTCCTGCACCAACGATAATTATACGCATTTGTGTTCCCTCCACGTGTAAATTAAAAAACCATAGAAAGAAATCTATGGTTAAAAATATAAGTACTCGTACCATATCTTTCTTTCATAGCTTACGAGGTTAGCTGACGGGCTCGGTTTGAAAGATAACCTAATTTATTTTCGAAATATTCGCCCCAATAAGTGGTTCCCCCGCTTCTCGTTAGAGAATTAAGCTGTATACTTAGTACTAATTAAGTATAACACTATTCATTAAAATACAAGTATATAAATTTATTTTACTATCAACATATATCATTATATAATCAAATTAAGAAAAGTAAAGGAGATAATCTTAATTATGTGGCTTTTTACATTTTGTGACGAACTGAAGCATTGTATTCTATAGAAGGTTCAACTTGTTAATGGAGAATTAAATAATATTTCTTTCGTAGAATACATTTATAGAGTTTCTTATTATAAAGAGATTAAACAAGATCGTTACCTAATCCTTCAGTCTTTAGTGCTAGAAGATAATGCGAAAATCTGGGAAATGCAAGTGGATGATGTAAAAGGTATAGATGGTATTGTGCATGTGGTAAGTGATAATAAACCGAAACAAGATGTTCTTAATCTTAATGGCATATTTATACAAATTTATCAGCATGATAATGATGAAGACTTTCGCGGTTTGGTTAAACTATATCAATAGGCTGAAAGAGAAAACACTTCAGTATTGAGACAAATTATTGAGTTTAATGAGATACTGGATAACCATCATTAATAGAAATGTTTTACAAGTAAATATAGTCGTGATAAAATTATGTATTGCATTATTAGAAAAAGTTAATGATGTAAAGGAATAAATAAGACAAAATAATTAATGAAATAAGACACAAAGGAGATGAGTCTATGTACGACATCATCGTTATTGGTGGTGGACATGCTGGATGTGAAGCAGCGTTAGCTCCAGCACGAATGGGATTAAAAGTGTTAATGGTAACTTCAAATATAAAACGAATAGCCCACTTAAGTTGTAATCCATCTGTTGGTGGACCAGCTAAAGGGATTGTCGTGCGTGAAATTGATGCCTTAGGTGGCGAGATGGGAAGAAACACTGATAAATCGCAAATCCAAATGCGTTTACTTAATACAGGTAAAGGACCAGGTGTACAAGCGTTAAGAGCTCAAGCAGACAAGGTTGATTATCCTCGTAACATGCAAGAAACGCTATTAAAACAAGAAAATCTAACCATTCTAGAAGCCATGGTTGATGATTTGATCGTTGAAGATAATATCGTTAAAGGTGTAGTATTAGAAAATAATGAAAAGATTTATAGTAAGGCTGGTATTATCACTACTGGTACTTACTTAAAAGCACGTATCATGATTAGTAGTGAAACACGCGAAAGCGGTCCAGATAACGAACGACCTGCTAAAAATCTGTCTGATAACTTACGGCGTTTGGGGTTTAAGATGATGCGTCTTAAAACGGGGACACCAGCGCGGGTTGCGATTGACAGTATCGATTATTCGAAAACCATTATCCAACCTGGTGATCCTGTACCTCGTGCTTTTAGTTTTGATACTACAAATATTAAACCAGTCGAAGAACAATTACCTTGTTACTTAACATATACTACCGAAGAAACCCATCGAATTATTCGTGAAAATATCACAAAATCATCGATGTATGGAGCAATCGAAAATATCGAAAGTCGAGGACCACGTTATTGTCCTTCCATTGAAGATAAAATCATGCGCTTTGCGGATAAACCTCGTCATCAAGTGTTCCTTGAACCTGAAAGTAAATATATTCCTGAGATTTATCTTCAAGGTTTATCAACAAGTTTACCTCGCGATGTACAAGAACAATTTATTCGTACCATCCCTGGGTTAGAAAATTGTAAGATTGTAAGATATGCATATGCGATTGAATATGATGCGATTGACCCCCGCCAACTCTGGCCTACATTAGAATCTAAGCTAGTTGAAAATCTCTACTTTGCAGGGCAAGTCAATGGTACTAGTGGATATGAAGAAGCAGCAGGGCAAGGAATTATGGCAGGTATTAATGCAGCTTTAAAAATTCAAGGAAAAGAGCCATTAATCTTAAAACGTAATGAAGCGTACATAGGTGTAATGATCGATGATTTAGTAACCAAAGGTACGACGGAACCCTACCGCTTGCTGACTTCCCGTGCTGAATATCGTTTACTCTTAAGACATGATAATGCAGATATTCGTTTACGGGAGTATGGCTACAAAATTGGTTTAATTGATGAAGAACGCTATGCACGTTTCCAACAAAAACTTCGTAATATCCGTAGTGAGATGGAACGTTTAAAGTCCATACGCATTTATCCCACAGAGGAAGTTAATAGTTATCTTGAAACCATTCCATCAAGTCCTTTAAGAGAAAATATCATTGCGTTAGAGTTACTAAAACGACCCGAAACTACTTATGAACATATTATTCATATGTTAAAAGAAGATATGCGGTTAACGAGTGAAGAAAGTGAACAAGTAGAAATCGAAGTAAAATATGAAGGATACATTAAGAAGATGTTACAGCAAGTAGAGAAGTTCGCTAAACTTGAAGAAAAGCGTATACCAGAAAACATTGATTATAGTAAGATTCCTAATCTAGCCAACGAAGCAAAACAAAAATTAAGCCAAGTGCGTCCTTTAACAATTGGACAGGCACAACGTATCTCAGGAGTAAATCCAAGTGATATCGCGATTTTAATGGTCTATTTAGAAACTTATAGACGAAGAGGAAGAAATGATGAATGAGCAAAGTTTTATTGAATATTGTCGTAATAGTGGGTTAAGTCTTACAGATAAAGAGTTACAGAAGTTTGTTCAATACTATGAAATCTTAATAAAGTACAATGAAATCACCAACCTAACATCGATAACTGCTAAAGAAGAAGTATTCTTAAAACACTTTTATGACTCCTTAACACTATTAATATACCATCAATTATCCCATGGCATCACCTTATGTGATGTAGGGGCAGGAGCGGGTTTTCCTAGTATTCCTCTTAAAATTGTCCGCCCTGATCTAAAAATAACAATTATAGATTCTTTGGGTAAAAGAATCGATTTTATCAATTATCTAGTAAAAATGCTTGATTTAAAAGATGTGGAAGCGTATCATGCCCGTGCTGAAGATTTTGCGAAACAAAAACGCGAAACTTTTGATGTGGTGACTGCACGGGCGGTAGCTCGGCTAAACATTTTAAGCGAATTATGCATCCCGCTCGTAAAAGTAAATGGGGAGTTTATCGCTATGAAAGGTCAAAGTGGTTTTGAAGAGTTACAGGAAGCAAATAATGCGATTACAACTTTAGGATGTAAATTAGCAACACAATACGAGTTTAATCTCCCTGAAGATGCAGGTAAGCGGTTTATTTTTGCGTTTACAAAAATTACGAAAACCCCAAATAAATATCCACGAAACTATGGTCAAATTAAAAATAAACCATTATAATTAACATAAGGTGGTGATTTCATGGCTTATTTATATGAGGATAAAGAGTTAGTATATGAAAGACAGATGACCTCGTTGAAGAAACGGATTGTCCTTGTTAACTTGACAATTTTTATTTCCAATCTGATAGCCACACTCATATTAATTTTAAACCAAGTGCCATTTATTGGGTTTTTAGATTTAGTTTTGCCTGTCTTTATTCTTAACCTCGTAATTTCTTACGCAATTGTGATTAATAAGGATAGCAATGAACAATTGTATCTAGCGATGTATATATCGATAATCGGGACAATTGTCGTTATGATTAATATCTTTCTGAATGTTAAAAATCCAGCGACATATATGTTGATTTATCTAGCGACGGCAATAATCAGTGTTTATAAAGATAAAAAAGCTATAGGTATCGGCTATTTAATGGTGTTTATTTTTGGGACGATAATTAATTTCCGTTATGTAGAATACCTTATTCCTAAAGGCTCCCATCAATTATTACCCCTTTTGTTTGAAGGTATCTTAATTATCATTTTGGTTGTGCAAGCTATACGAAATATCTTTAATGAAAAGGAAATCGATGCTTTATATAGTGAACTAGACATCCAAAAAGAAGTAGAACTTAAATATCATAAGCTTATTTATCAACTTCTTGCTGAAAATAAAGAACTTATTAGTTATACAGATAATTACATAAATGAAGAAACAAAACAAAGGCTTTATAACTATGTCGATTTATTCATTGAATCATTTTATATTAAAGAAGATTTAAAAGAAAAAATTGATCGCTATCTAGAACTACAATCATATAAGAGTCCTAATAAATTAATTGGTAAAAAACTAACCAGTTATCAATTAAAACGGGAAATCAGTTATTTTGAAGATATGTCTACTTATAAATTATCAAAACTTTTTAGTTTAATTCTTTCAATAACTTATAAAAATCAAAAGAACATTAATATCGATAATATAAAAAACTATGCCTCACTTTTTATGAATCCTGACATGACACTTGAACTTCAAATTCTAGGATTTATTCTTTTATATGAACATCTAAGAACGGAAAAACCATATCTCCATAATTTAAGCCATGATCAAATAGTTGCCTATTTTAAGAGTGATGAAGCTAAAGAGATTTTTGGTAAAGAACTAATCGCCTTTTTCTTAACAAATGAAGAAATCTTTAACAATATTTACGAGAATCGAAAAATTAATGAAACACCCACACAAGAAGAAACCGTCGAATCAAACAAATAATGACATCAATCGACAGTAAACTAATGTATAATGAATTTAATAGTAATATCTAAAGGTTTTGGGGTGATGTATAATTGAACCTATTCACGAGCAGGGATAAAGTAGTTCAACTAAAATTATCCCTGATTCAGGCTAATGGGAAGCAACCAAGATCCATCTTTGATGATGAGAAGATTAATGAACTTGCTAGTTCCATTAAGATGCATGGGGTACTCCAACCGATCATTGTCAGAGCTATAGGTAATAATAAGTATGAAATTGTAGCAGGAGAAAGACGATATCGTGCTTGCCAAATGTTGAATTTTGAAACTATTCCAGCTATTGTAAGAGAATATAACGATGAAGAAGCAGCATCGGTTTCATTAATAGAGAATATTCAAAGGGAAGACTTAACTGCCATCGAAGAAGCTAAGGCTTATAAAGCAATCATGGAATTACATAATTTAAAACAAGAAGAATTAGCAGAAAGAATTGGAAAATCTCAATCAACGATTGCTAATAAGATTCGACTCCTAAACCTTCCAGAGGAGGTACAGAATGCTATCTTACAACGAAAGATTACCGAACGACATGCCCGTGCTCTCTTAATGTTGAAAGATGAAGAACAACAGTTAAAAGTATTGAATCGCATTATCGAGAAAGATTTAACGGTTAAAGAAACCGAAAATTACATAAAGAAACTCCTTGATGAAGAAGAAGACAAGCCTAAAGGAAAAATAATTAGCAAGATTTCTCGTGATGCGCGCATTGCAATTAATACAATTAATCATGCTATAAATATGGTCAGGGAGCAATCAGGATTAGAATTAGAAACTATTCAATCAGAAGATGACAAATATGTAATTTATGAAATAAAAATTCCTAAATTTAAATAAGTTATCCACAGAAAATAAAAGTTTTCCACAATTGGTGGATAACTTTTTTATTTTATCTATCTTTTTTGGTATATATATGTTAAAATATGTATATAAATATGGCAAAGGAGCAATACATATGGGTAAAATAATCGCAATTGCGAATCAAAAAGGTGGTGTAGGTAAAACCACCACAAGCATAAATCTAGCTGCTTGTCTAAATCGACTTGGGGAGAAAGTCTTGATTATTGATATTGACCCTCAAGGAAATGCGACTACAGGTGTTGGTATTAATCGTGGTGATATTAAGAAAAGTGTCTATGATGTTTTAATTGATCAAGTTTCTCCGCAAGAAGTTATTTTACATACCCGTACTAATGGTTTAGATATCATACCATCCACCATGGATTTAGCAGGTGCAGAGGTTCAACTAGTTGGAATTGATAAACGTGAGTATCGCCTAGCTAATGTGATTAGACAGTTGAAAAATTTTTATGATTATATTATTATTGATTGTCCACCTTCATTAGGTTTACTAACGATAAATGCCTTAACTGCGGCTGATTCTGTCATTATTACTGTTCAATGTGAATATTACGCGATGGAAGGGTTAACGCAATTATTAAATACCATTAGGATTACCCAAAAATATTTAAATAGTAACTTAAGTTTAGAAGGCGTACTGCTCACAATGTTTGATGCAAGAACTAATTTAAGTATAGAGGTAACCAAAGAAGTAAAAACCTATTTCCGCGAAAAAGTTTACTCTACCATTATTCCACGCAACGTTCATCTTGCTGAAAGCCCCTCGCATGGTTTACCAATCATTGATTATGCTCCTAATTCCAAAGGTGCAAAAGTCTATATGGAATTAGCAGAGGAAGTGATAAAACAAAATGAGTAATCGTTTAGGTAAGGGACTAGAAGCTTTATTTAAGGAAAATGTCCAATTTTCCGAAGAAGTCCAAGAGAATGAAACTGTCGTAGAATTAGAACTATCTCTACTAAAGAAGAATCCATTTCAACCACGTAGGGCATTTGATGATGAGAAAATCAATGAGTTAGCACAATCAATTAGAGAGCACGGTGTACTGCAACCAATTATTGTCACTAAGATTAAGGATGGTCAAGGTTACTATATCGTTGCAGGCGAACGACGTTATAGGGCGTGCCAAAAACTGGGATTAATAACTATTCCAGCGATTGTGCGCGATATTGATTACCGCCTAATGGCAGAAATTGCCTTATTAGAAAATTTACAACGTGAAGATTTAAACATCATTGAAGAAGCTAGTGCTTATAAATTACTTATCGAACAATATGAATTAACCCAACAAGAATTAGCTGACCGCATTGGTAAAAGCCGCGCGCATATTGCTAATACTTTAAGGATTTTAAATCTACCTGATGCGGTAAAAACAATGTTAATTGATGGGGATATCGAATTTGGGCATGCCAAAATTCTTGTTGGCTTAAATGATCCAATTATGATAATTGAACTCGCAAAACGAATCAAAGAAGATAATTTATCCGTTCGAGCTTTAGAAGAATTAGTTAATGAAATTACAAAAGAAAAAACTAAGAAGCATGTTAAAAAGGTTAAAAGGGATCCTAATATTGAGTTTCTTGAAGAACAATTATGTAAAGTGTTTGGTACGAAAATACAGGTTATTACGAAAGATAAAGGTGGTAAATTGATAATCGATTATCATGATGCTGAAGATTTTAATCGCATTTTAAGACTCATGCATCTTGAAGATATCGTCAATATTATCGACTAGGGGTGTTAAAATGAACGATAAAGAATTCGAACTTAATGACATCGTCATGATGAAAAAGCCCCATCCCTGCGGTGAAAATCGCTGGCAAGTAATAAGGGTTGGGGCAGACATTCGTATTAAATGTTTAAAATGCGACCGGAGCGTTTTAATGCCTCGTAGTGAGTTTGTACGTAAAATGAAAAAGAACTTAACAAAACTTGAACAATCAAAATAAGACAAGTTAAACTTGTCTTTTTATCTTGTGGAGGGTGTGTATGTATCGTAAGTTTATCAGTTATTATCGTAGACATCTAAAACTATTTATCCTTGATATGATTGCGGCATTACTAATCGCGGGGTTAGATTTAATCTTCCCTTCAGTAACGAGACGTTTTGTTGATGATTATATACCTAATCGAAATATGCAAATGATGATAACAGTAGCTCTAATGATGTTAGGTCTATATATTGTGAGAATTCTATTAGAAGTTATCGTCAATTATTGGGGTCACATAATGGGAACACGCATAGAACATGATATGCGGGCTGATTTATTCCGTAAAATCGAAACTTTAAACTTTTCATTTTTCGATGAGAACAAAACAGGGGTAATAATGAGTAGGCTCATCGGTGATTTACGTGATATTGCGGAGATGAGTCACCATGTTCCTGAGGATATATTTATCTCTATTTTAATGCTTTGTGGTTCATTGACGATTCTCTTTACCTATGATTACCGTTTGTTTCTATTATGTCTTTTCTTTGTAGTAGTTTTATTAGTCTACTCGCTTAACAGAAGAAAGGCGATGCTTGAAGGCTTCCGCAAAGTTAGAGTTGAACATGCAGAAATTAACGCCCAGGTTGAAAGTTCCATCGGTGGAATTCGGTTATGCCAATCATTCACCAATGAAGATTATGAATACCAAAAGTTCAGTCAAAACAATTACCGTTATCGAGAAAGTTGGCGCACTGCCTATAAAGCAATGACGGTATTCGCGACTGGTACAGGTTTTATTATTAATGTCTTTAACATTTCTGTACTCCTTTTTGGTGGCTATTTACTTTATAACAATGATATTAATCTTGGAGTACTATTTTCTTCTATTCTATATGTTAACTACACAATTCAACCTGTTAGACGATTAATTAACTCAATTCAACAAATTCAAACAGGACAAGCTGGAATTGAACGCTTTTATGAAATAATGAAGATGGAACCAGAAATTAAAAATCCAGAAAATCCTATCTACTTAACTAATCCTCAAGGTAATATTGAATTTCGTAATGTGAGTTTTAAATATAATAATACCGATAATTATGTCTTAAAAGATTTCAATCTTACAATTAAGAAAGGGCAAAAAATTGGATTAGTCGGAGAAACAGGTGTCGGCAAAACGACAATCTCACAATTAATCCCGAGGTTTTATGATGTAATTGAGGGAGAAATCCTAATTGATGGGGTAAATATTAAAAATTATGATTTGTATTCATTGCGTCAAGCGATTGGACATGTCCAACAAGATGTTTATATTTTTTATGGTACAATCAAAGAGAACATCTTGTATGGAAGACCCAATGCGACCATGGAAGAAGTTATTGAGGCAGCGAAAAAAGCCCGTATCCATGATTTTATTATGTCTTTAGAAAAAGGTTATGACACAATAACAGGCGAACGTGGTGTTAAATTATCTGGCGGACAAAAACAACGAATCGCGATAGCGCGGGTTTTCTTGAAGAATCCACCTATTTTGATCTTAGATGAAGCGACCAGTTCTTTAGATAATATTACCGAACGCTTAATCCAAGAAGCATTAGAGGAACTTGCTGAAGGGCGAACTACCATTATTATTGCCCATCGTTTAAGCACTTTGCAAAATGTCGACGAAATTATCGTTTTGAACGACCAAGGAATTGCTGAACGGGGTACGCATGAAGAACTATTAAAGAATAATGGATATTATGCCAAATTATATCGAGCGACAACCATCTGAAATTTGCATTTTTTAGTTGCATTTTTTAAAATAATAGATATAATTTATAATATTGCAGGATAGTTCGGGTGATGAAATGGCTCAACTAATTGAAGTAAATTTTAAAATGACTATCTCTCATGATACCCAAAGTATGGAAATTGATTTCATCGAAAGTGGTAGGAAGTATCAGAAGAATAGTAAAACTTATCTTAAGTTTAAAGAACCTATTATGGATACCAATGATTACAACGATGTCACATTGATTTGTTCACCACAAGATTTAGTTATTATGAGAAGTGGTAAAACCCGCATGAATCAACGCTTTATCATGCATGAATTTACCACGGGTTATTATACTAATGAGTATATAACAACAGAGATTAAAACATATACTAATCAATATAAACTTACTGATGATTATGTCTATTTGGATTACGACTTATTTATTGAGGAAAACAAGATTGGTAGATATCAAATGGAAGTGAGGATTAAAGGAGTCGATTAT
>JAAZCR010000236.1 GCA_012513195.1 Bacilli bacterium
ATGCGCGAGTTAATCTTTCTTACTTCCCGATATAATCTTAAGATGATTTGTCTTAGTACAATACTAATAACAAGGATAATTGGGGTTACCGCAAGGGTTATAAGTGCAAGTTTTGGATTTATAAAAAACATTATGATCATAACAGATAACATCATCATAAATCCCCAACTAATATCAATTAAACCCCAAGAGATGATTTCGCTTAATCTGCGAGAATCACTAGTTAAGCGGGCCATAATCCAGCCAACTGGTGTATTGTTGTAGTAATTAAATGAGAGTGATTGGAGTTTTTCAAAGGCAATCCTTCTTAAGTCATATGATAATTCTACTTCAATTGTGCCAGCATGCTTAATGAATTTATAGACAAAGAATGATTGTAGCACAGTAAATATTAAGAATGTTAACCCAAATAACCCAATAATGTGTAAATCAATTTCTTTACCTAGGTTTTCACCTATGTAGTCAAGGACACTACGGGTAATTAACGGGAAAACCGCATCTAGCACACCAATTAAGACAACGAAGATAATACCTAAAATAACATGTCTTTTGAAGGGCTTCATATAGTAAAAAATCTTTTTCCATATCTTAAGGTTTAGACTCGTCGTAAAATCTTGTTCTTGGAATTGGTCCATCTTATTCTCCCCTTTCTAGGTCGAATTCGCGCTCAATAGCAGTTTGGATATCGTAGATACGTTTGTAGACTTTATCATTTTTGAGGAGTTCTTCATGGGTACCCATTTCTAGAATTTTGCCATCGTCGAGAACAATAATCTTATCAGCAGCCATTGCGGTGGCAATGCGATGGGTAATGATAATCTTTGTCATGTTTTTAGTTTTCGCTAAGGCATTACGAATCGCAAGATCTGTTTCCGTATCTACAGCGCTTAAAGAGTCATCAAAGATAACGATGGGCAAATGGCTTACTAACATACGCGCAATAGCGACCCGTTGTCTTTGACCACCGGATAAGGTGACCCCTCGTTCACCAATTAAGGTGTTATAGCCCTTCTCGAACCGAATGATATCATCATGGACACTAGCCATTTTAGCAGCATTATAGATGACTTCATCAGTTGGTTTATCTAAGGTAATACCGATATTTTCATAAATTGTTTTAGAGTAGAGGAATGGTTCTTGCAGTATCATACCGATATGTTTACGAATCCAATGTTTATCGATATCTTTTAACTCGACACCATCAATTTTAATCGAACCAGAAGTATAATCATATAGTCTAACTAATAGATGAGCAAGTGTTGATTTACCGCTACCTGTTTTACCAATAATGGCGACCGTTTCACCTTGCTTAATGTCAAAGGAAATGTCTTTTAATGTCGCAAGGTTACTATCCGCAAAGGTAAAACTTACATTTTTAAAACTGATGTTACCTTTTATTTTAGGTTTGAGTTTACCGTTTTCAATATACTCATCTTTTTCATTGAAAATCTCTTCAATCCGTTTGAAAGATACAGTACTCTTACCAAAGTCAACGATAATACGCGCTAGTTGGCGAATAGGCCAGAGGACAAAGTTAACATAACCACTAAAGGCTACTAGTTCACCAACAGTAATTGTGTCTTTAAGGGTTAAAAATGCCCCAACAGTAATGATAATCCCTATGAGTAGTAAACAAATGGCATCGGAGCTACTCCAGTAGAAGGACAAACTATTGATAATCTTTTGTGATAAGTTGGCATAAGTGCGATTCTTTTCCTCAAAGCGTTCAATCTCATATTTTTCGCGGGCAAAAGCCTTAACCACTCTAATACCAGTTAAGTTTTCTTGTAAGCAGGTTGTCATTTTAGCTTCTGCTTCATCTGTATCCGTGAATACTTTTTGAATGCGCTTAAAGAATACTAACGCGAAACTGAAGATTATAGGAACGACACAGAGTGTGATAAGGGTTAGCACAGTATTAATCCGAAACATTTGTGCTACAACGAAAATGAAAAGGAAGATAATCCGGAAAACTTCTGGTAATTGGTTACCGATGAAAGCACGAATAGTATCAACATCAGAAGTACTACGTTGAATTAAATCCCCTGTTTCGGCATGGGTATGGTAAGAATAGGGCAAGTTTTGAATGTGGTTATATAAGTTATAACGTAGCTTATATGCGGTATTTTCCGATAAGCGAGCATTCGCTAAACTAGCAATAAACATGCATAATGCCCGGACTAATTGAACAGTTACTAAGGCAATACCTAAATATAGAAGTTTTTCTAAAGGTTTATCGCCTTTATTAATGAACCACACGATGAACTCGGGTAGACGTACTTCTTTATCAGGATTGTTCATGATGATTTTATCATAAGCATGTTGATAAAATAATGGAACAACTGTGAGTAAATAAGATACGCACGATAATAATACAACAGAAATGACGAGAAAAATAATATCTTTTTTCACCCATTTGATGATGGTTTTTATATAGTGCATTTTCATTCACCCCTTTGTTTGTAGAAAATAAAAAAGGAAGAATTGCCTTCACTCTTCCTATAAATACATGATACATGACAAAAAAAAAGAGGAATCTCGAAAAGATTCCTAAATTTCCCTCGCATTGTATTAATAATCAACCTAAAAAGAATCTCCCCGTGAAGACAATGATTGAAAGATATTTAGTTTCTGAATATCTAATCTAACTTTAATCATTCTCTTCACCTCCGATTCTTGCAAAATAAGTTAGACCGTTTATATTCTATCAATGCTTATTATTTTAGTCAATAGGGTAAATAAACTTAAGATAATTAATTAAATGAATTGCTTAATATAAAAGAATACCTTATAATTGTGTATGTATGTATAATAAGCAAAGGATAGGAGAAGGAGCATAAAAATGAAGGTTCTAGTTGTCAATGATGATGGTTACACTACCGAAGGTTTAAAGATTTTAGCTGATGCATTTATTAACCGTGGAGACCAAGTTTATATCGTTGCACCACATACGCACCAAAGTGGTAAAGCTATGGCAATTACTGTTGATCATGGATTAGTGGCACATCGCCATGCTGATAATATCTGGAGCGTTGAGGGTACACCAGCTGACTGTGTTAATTATGCCCTTAATATTTTAGAATTAGATGTTGATTTAGTGGTGTCAGGCATTAATAATGGCTTTAATGTAGGTACTGATACGATATACTCAGGTACTATTGGCGCGGCTATGGAAGCTATATTAAATGATAAAAAAGCAATTGCGTTTTCTGGTGAATCCAACAACAATGATGTTGTTAGAAAAGAAATCAATAAAGTGATTGATTTTATTTTTGAACATGATTTATTGTCAACGGAATATATTTTGAATGTTAATTTCTATAAAAGGGAAATGAAGGAATGCAAAGGGATTCTTATTACCGAAGTTGGTATTAAGAAGAAAACAAGAAGACCATATAATTATAACGATGAACAAAAAACCGATGTATGGGCTATGAAAAATGGTTATATTTCTATTACGCCTTTAAAATTAGGAAATGGTGATGGTGTACTAGTTGATGAATTAAGTCGTAAATTACAAAATAATAACTAATAAGCCATAAGACCTTGATAAAAATAGATAGCGATATTAATGATTACTCCTAATAATGTCGCGTATCCTAATATTTTCCCTAGCTTTTCATTATGAGGTCTTACAAAAGCATAAAGGATAACACCAGTTACAGGTAAGAAGAGACCGACATAAATGAAAAATAGAGCGATTATTATATGTAAAATTTGATTAAATTTTGATGGTTTGGTAGCAACACGCGTTTCTCTTAACCTGTAAATAGCATAAAACCCATCATTACGCAAAGTTTTCCCTCCTTACCATCTTTATTATAACAATAATTAACCACTTGTACAATTATTCTATTATTGTCGAAAAAGATTCATTTTATTATTTATATGATGAATATTCAACAAGTAAAACTGTCCAGATAATTTATTGGACAGTTTTATTTGTTTTACGAGACAATGTTTATATTCCCGAAACAAATATTATGACTAAAAGTAAGCAAATATTCAGAATTACGCCTACAAGGATGGAAGTATCCGCAATCTCTGCAAGTTTATCATAATTGGGTCCCATAAATGCGAATAGTATTCCGCCAATAGCAGGTAAGAGAATAGCAACAGGATCAAACCCCAAAACAAGCAAAAATTTTATAAAAGGATTAAGTTTTTTTCACTTTTAAAGTATCATTATGTATTTGTTTTTGATGGTAGTTCGAAAACATTTATACTCATATTCTTCTTCCTAGTTTAAGATGATTTTAGCAAATATGTGATGTTTCAACAAGATATAATTTGAAATTGCAACTAATGGTAGAAAATAAAAAATCATACCACTATAAAATGGTATGATTTTTTTGTTATTATCGCTTTTCGATTACTCTCTTTAAGAACTCTCTTGTTCGTTCATGTTGAGGACTATTAAAGATTACTTTCGGGTCGCCAATTTCTAATATTTGTCCTTGGTCCATAAATACTACTACATCGGATACTTCTAGCGCAAAACTCATTTCATGCGTTACGACAACCATCGTCATTCCTGATTTAGCTAAATCCCGCATGACATTTAATACATCACCAACCATTTCTGGATCAAGGGCACTAGTTGGTTCATCAAATAACATAATATCGGGATTCATCGCTAAAGCGCGAGAGATCGCGACCCGTTGTTTTTGTCCACCAGATAAACTATTTACATTCACATTGGCGAAATCTTTCATTCCAACTTTTTCAAGTAATTCCATCGCAATAGTGATAGCTTCTTCTTTTTTACGTTTTAAAACTAACATTTGGGCGATGATGCAGTTTTCTAAGACAGTCTTATTGTTGAATAAATTGAAACTTTGAAACACCATCCCCATTTTTGTGCGTAGTTTATCAAGATCAGTCGTTTTATCGGTTAAGTCTTTACCTTCAAATATAATGTGACCTTGATCAGGCTCTTCTAATAAATTTAAGCAACGGAGTAAGGTAGATTTACCACTTCCTGAGGGACCAATGATACATACTACTTGACCTTTATAAATGTCAAGGTTAATACCATTGAGGATTTTATTTTTGCCAAAACTTTTATGTAAATCAATGATTTCGATGATTTTTTCCATGATTTATTCTCCTTAATATGATTGGCTCGTCGGGAAGGATATTTTAATCTTATTCCGATTACCATTTAGTAATTTATTACTAATTAAATATAAGAGCCTTGTAGTGACGAAGGTCATAATTAAATATAGGATTGCCGCAATGATATAAGCTTCATATGTCCGATAATAGCGACCGTTGATGGAATCAGTAACGAAGAAGAGTTCGGTAACAGCGATGACATTTAAGACCGCTGTATCTTTGATGTTGATGACAAATTCATTGCCAATGGCAGGGATACTGTTTCTGATGGCTTGGGGAATCACGATATGAAACATGGCTTGTGCCCGCGTCATTCCCAGACTACGGGCAGCTTCCATTTGACCTTTATCAATGGCTTCAATGCTTCCTCGTAATACTTCAACAATATAGGCGGATGTATTAATGGAAACAATGAAGATTCCACTTGTGATGATATCAACCTTACCAGATAGGAACATATAATAAATAATTACTGCTTGAACAATCATTGGTGTTCCTCGCAAGACTTCAACATAAACGGTTGACAAGATGATGCCGATTCTTTTAAGGATTTTCACGAATAATCGATCACGGTTAGTAATCTTTTGAATCTTAATCGGTGTTATAAAAATCGCAATCAATAAACCAATAACAGTTGCGCTGAGTGATATTACCAATGTCCACTTTACGCCGTCTAAGAATAATTCGTGAAATTCCTGCCAAAAGAACTTGATCCATTGCCCTAGATTATCTGTAGTTGGTTTTGTATAAATGTACATTTGATAATACCCCCAGACGTATAGAAGAATCTTCACTATTCATTTTTGATGAAATACTCCATCCATGTTTCTCTTGTTTCTTGGGAAATTGATGCTAGGACAGCATTGATTTGATCTCTTAATACTGTATCACCTTTACGTAAACCAATTGCTGTAGTGATGTATGATTCATCAATTTCGAAACCATTTCTTTCGGAGAAACGAATATAGGTTAGTTGTGAGTTATTCATAACAACAGACATGGCTACGGGCAACTCGGCGATAAAACCATCCACAGCGCCACTGGCAGTAGCTAATACTAGGGCTGCATAATCTTCTAATGAAGTTGCTTTTATGGCACCTGTCATTTGATCGATTAATTCTTCTTGTAAAGTTTCTTTTTGTGCCGTAATACGAGCACCTTCAAAATCATGAATGCTTGTCACATTCACAAAAGGACTATCTTTACGGACGACAACGACTTGTTCACTAGTAAAATAAACATCGGAGAAGTCGATTGATTGTTTACGTTCTTCCGTTGGACTCATTCCTGCGATAATTGCATCGATGTTACCAGCTTGTAGTTGGGGAATTAAAGCTTCCCAAGCTAAAGCTTTTATAACTAATTGCTTGTCCAAATGAACAGCGATTAAGCGGGCAATTTTAACATCGTAGCCATCGCAATAACCGCTGGCGTTATCGATTTTCACTGATGTGATAGTTGATTTCGATGTGGTCCAGTTAAATGGGGCATATCCACATTCTAATCCAACGATAAATTGATCTTCACGGTTAACAGTTAATGTATTATTG
>JAAZCR010000028.1 GCA_012513195.1 Bacilli bacterium
CGTTGGATCAACAAATACTTCATTTTCCTTATTTCTCACAATCCGGATTAATTCTTTTTTAGGGTAATTTTCATTAGTAACGACACATTTACGCATCGGTATTTTGCGTTGTTTCATCTAAATCACCCCTATCAACTAGTATTTAATGCCTAACTTTTGTGCATCCTTGACTGATTTTATGTCAATCTTCCAACCTGTTAATTGATGAGCTAACCGAGCATTTTGACCTTTAAGACCAATCGCTAAAGATAGTTGATCATCAGGTACGATAACTAGAGATTGTTTATTCTTTTCATCTAAGATTTTAACCGCAACAACCCGAGCTGGTTGTAAGGCATTGGCGATTAACTCCTTAGGATCGCTACTCCATAGAGCTAAATCGATCTTTTCACCCTTTAATTCTTTAATAACTAAATTAATACGTGCTTGGTTGGGTCCGATACAAGCACCGATAGGATCAACGTTTTCATCATAACTCTTAACTAAAACCTTAGAGCGATCTCCTGGGTCTCGCGCAATCGCCTTAATTTCGATGATACCATCTTGGATTTCTGGCACAACATCTTCAAATAAACGTTTAACTAACAATGGCGTTGTGCGTGATAAAAAGATGATTGGTCCTTTAGTAGTCTTTTCAATACGTGTCATAACTACCTTTATTCGACCATTAGGAATAAACTTATCTTGTGGTAACATTTCTTTCTTTGGCAAAATGCCATCTGTACCAGTGAGTTGAAGATAAACATTTTTATCATCATGACGAGTCATTTCTAAAGTATACATGTCTTCAACATTGTCTTTGTAGCGGTTATAAACAGCATCCCGTTCGGCTTCAATAACTGCTTGTAAAACCCGTTGTTTAGCAGCTTGTATAGCGATGCGACCAAAATTCTTTGGTGTAACTTCGACATCAATCACATCGCCAAGTTTAGCACTTTTGCTGATTTTATGAGCATCTTCTACTGAGATTTCTGTCGTCAGATTATTTACTTCTTCAACAACGGTTTTCTTAGCAAAAATACCGATTTTCGCTGTTTCTTCATCAATTTCTACTCTTACTTCACCGCTATCTTTGCCATAATTTTTCCGATAAGCAGAAATAATACCTTGCTTAAACGCTTCTAGGACTACTTCCCGGGGCACACCTTTATCTTTTTCAATGATATTTAGTACTTCAAAAAACTTCTTGGCATTCACTTTATCCCTCCTCAAAACTTAATTGCTAAACGTATTTTCGCGATTTGGTCATAGTTTATGTTTATCGTTTTTGTCGCAGTTTTTTCACGATATTTGAGTGTCAAGATTTCACCATCAAATGCTACTAAATCACCTTCATACACACGACGATTATTGATGGGTTCTTTTAACTTAACATTTATATACTTATTAATGCTTCGATAAAGATCTTCTTTCGTCTTTAAAGGTCGTTCTGCCCCTGGTGAACAAATTTCAAGAATATATTCATCGGAGATGGGATCTTGTTCATCTAACGCATTACTAATACGTTCACTTATTATCGCACAATCATCAATATCAACACCATTTTCACGATCGATTAAATATCTTAGAATTCGATTTTTTCCTTCTTTAACATACTCAACATCGACTAATTCATATCCCATTTCTTCAATAATGGGCTTACCAATCGCTGTCACAACACTAATTAATTCTGACAAATTGTAACACCTCTTACTTTAATGATAAAAGAGTGGGGGCTCCCACTCTTAGTGTTTGTTTTTACTACGTTATTAATCTTACCATAAATAATAATTTTATTCAATATATATAACTTTATTTTCGAAAATTATACATGATAATTCCCGCAGCAACTGCTACATTCAAACTTTCAGCCTTACCACTCATCTCAATCAAGATATTACCATCAGTCATGTTTAGATATTTAGGATTAACCCCTTTAGCCTCATTACCTAAGATAAAAGCCATTTGTGCTTCTTGTTTTATTGAGCTTAAGTTTTTGCCATTTAAACTTGTTCCAAATACTTTAACACCTAAACTTTTAAGTTCATTAATGGCTTCATCGAGTGGTTTCCTTATTATGTTTACCCTAAATAGAGCTCCTTGAGTACTACGAACAACTTTAGGATTATAAACATCAACCGTTTCTGTATTTATAATGATGCCATCATAATTAAAGGCATCACATGTTCTAATGATCGTTCCCATATTACCAGGATCTTGAATATTATCAATCAAAAGCAGTCTTTCGTATTTATTAAATTTGTCGGAATTAGGTTTACGACATAATCCTATTATTCCTTGTGGTGTTACAGTTTCACAGATTTTTTCGATAACTTCCCGTGAAACATAGTGATGAGGATACTCTTCATAAGCATGATATTTTTTGTCGCTTATTAAGACCTCTACTAATAGATTTTCCCTAATCGCTTCCTGAACTAAGTGCTCACCTTCGACCACAAATAATCCTAGGGTATCTCGTTCTTTCTTCGACTGCATAAGTTTTACATATTTTTTTACCAATTCATTTTTAACCGAAGTAATCATTAATATCACCCATAAATAAACTCAGGGTACCTCGTTTCTAATATCCGTTTGATTACCGGACAGATGGGTTTAATCTTTTTACCCTTACTTTTACTTAACTCTGTAAAATAACTTACTAACTCTAAAGCATAGCCTTTCCCACGTTCTTGTTCATCGACAAAGATGTAGTTACCGAGAAGTTTATCATCATGTTCATCATAAAGGATATATCCAATTTTCCTCCCATCAATAACTAAATTAATGTAATTATCCGTTACTTCAAACATAATCCCACTCTTTCCTTATTATAGTTACTATAAGTATACCATAAGCATAGCATTTTAGAAAATGATTCGCAAAAGTGAAAAAACAAAAAGAGGAAGAATCCTCTTTTTATACATATTCATTAATAACGATTTCTTTCGGTAAACTTTGCGGTACAAAGACAACTTGAGCAGGTTTAATCAACTTAGCGATTAAGTCGGCAGTAATAATGAGATCATATATATTGTGATTACTCGCAATTTCGATATCCACATCCTGATGATAGAGTTCCCATCGTTTTTTCTCATAATTGTAGATAATTCGTAATTTAATCATCGAATCACCTCTTATAACTAGCATACTATATTTATCCCGCTAAAAATGTCATTTTCTGGCTACAAGTCAAACTATATTAATATTCCTATCACGATTTAAATACTCCCAAGCCTTTTTATATTGTTCAAGACTTTCTTGATAATAACCATTATTTTCATAAATAGTCGCTAATTCTAGATAACTCTTAACAAGCATCTCTTGATTAAAACTATTTTGAAAGAAAGGAATAATGGTCGTATAATAAAACTTAATAATCTCATTGGTAGATTGGGGTTTATTAAAAGAATAATGATAATATTTTAAATAGAAATCACGATAGGGATGTTGCCAATCTTTTTTCTTGATGTAATCATAATAATTACGAGCAGTTTCGTAGTCATTTAACTTAAGATATAAATCAATTAGTTCTAGATGAATATTAAAATTAAAGCTATTATCTTCAAAAAGTTGCAAGGATAATTCTTTTAGTATTTTCTCTGATTGTTCATAATTATTTAGTCTTTTGTATGTTTGGGCTAGAAGTAGTTTAATGCGGTATTCTAACTCCTGAAGATTAGTACAATTACTTATCTGCAAACACTCATGAAATATACTTATCGAGCATTCGGGTAGAAATTTAGCTAAACCCTCGGCCATTAATGCACGGGTGCATACATAATAATATAAGTTGTGGTTGCGTTGATAAATCTCACTAGCTTTCCACGAATAAACAATACTTAAATGTAACTGATTAAGCCTACTTAACGCATAGGCATAACGATAAAATAAACTAGGTCGTTCAATTCGCATGTGGTTTTGTAAAGTTATGGCACATTTTAAATATTTACTAGCCATAATATAATCACGTTTGATAATGCAGTATAGTCCCAGATACTCCAAGAATAATAGTAGTTCTTCATTTGTCATAAAATTCTGTTCAGCATAAAGGTACTTAAGTAATTTATCGATGTCGAATAATTCTTTATGGTACACTTTATAGATAAACTCATAGAGTTTTTTGTTTAAATTATCATTATTTAGAACTTCTCCAAAGACCTTTTCTATTTGCACCTGATTGCGAAATTCAAGAGCATCAAGAAACTGCTTGCTAATTTTATTACTCTCATCATCATATTCATTTTTAAAACACTTCGGTACTGGTTTATTCAACTTTTTAAAGATTTTGTTAATGTAGGTCTCGGAAGGATTAACCTTGTTATTTTCTATCCGACTATAGTAAGACACTGAACAAATCCCTTTACAAACCAACTCTTGCTTTAACCCCTGCTTAATCCGCTCTTTTTTTATGTATTCTCCTATAAAATTAGCTTGATAATTTTTGTGGTTAATTCGATAGAACACAATTCGTTCCGATATACTGCTATTCATAATTCTCCCTCCATTTCCATTTTAACAAAAACTGCAGTTCTTTCTTAATTATTCTTTTTTGCGCAAATTATCTATTTAAAGAAACCCATATTTCTAATAACCATATGATGTATATAGTATACATTTTGTCAGAAATCTGTATAAAAAAATAGGCAAAAAGTCATTTTTGTAGATTTGACTTTTTGCCTATTGTCTTTATTTGCGCAAAACAGCGTTCAACTCAGTTTCTAAATGCTTAATTATTGTTTCATACACCGTATTTACTTCTTCATCAGTCAAGGTCTTTTCTTTATCTTCAAAGATTAAGGAGAGAGCGACAGATTTCTTACCTTGTTCAATATGCTCGCCTTGGTAAACATCAAATACTTCGACGGATTTAAGGATTCCTTTACTCTTTTCTTTAATTACTTTAACGATACTTTCGCTGGTTAAATCTTTATCAACGACAACCGCAATATCGCGTTGTACAAATGGGAATCTAGAGATTGGGTTATAAACTAGCGCTGCCGTTTCAACTTTAAAGAGTGGCTCTAAGTTAATCTCAAACACATAAGTTTCTTTAATATCGAAATCTTGTAAAGTATTAGGATGAACCGCACCAATAACTCCTATTACTTCCCCATCAAGAAGAATATTGGCTGTTTTCCCAGGATGGAAGTCACCTACTGGTTCAGTATTTTGCATAAATTGAATCTTTGGCAGTACTCCTAACC
>JAAZCR010000237.1 GCA_012513195.1 Bacilli bacterium
CTTCATGCCTAACCGCACACTCTTTGACTGGTTAAGCCGGGACGAAAAAGTGGTAGATAAATACATTGAGGATGAAATGTGTGGTTTCACTTGTTCAAATCGCTTCTATTACGACTTCTTTAAAGGATTAATCGCCATAGGTAAAAGGAATAATATCGAGCATATCAATGCTGAAACACCGATTTTCATTATTGCTGGGGATAAGGATCCTGTTGGTAATTTAGGTAAAGGGGTTATAGCATTATATCAAGTATTAAAGAGTCAAGTAAACGACGTGGAAATGAAACTATATCCGAACAGTCGTCATGAAGTGCTAAATGAATTAAATAAAGATGAAGTTTATCAAGATATTGTCTCTTGGTTAAATAAAAATTAAAATTCTGCATAAAATATATCACCTACCTTTCATAATGAACTATGAAAGGTAGGTGATTTTATTTGCGGCGTGGGTTAACCATTTTAATATTATTTTTTGGTGTTCTTATAGCTTTAAATAATAAGTTTAATTTTATGGATAATACTGAAGACAATATACCAGAAAATGCGATAAGATTACGGATTGTCGCTAACAGTAATGATATTTACGATCAAGCCATCAAATTAAAGGTTAGAGATGAAGTATTAGAAGTAATTAGGCCATTAATCATGAAGACGGATGATGTCAATGAAGCACGAATGATTATCTATAATCACTTAGAAGATATAAAGAAAGCTGTGGAAAAAGTGTTAGAAGAGAATGAACTAGAAATGAACTACTATGTTGATTATGGTTTAGCATATTTTCCAGCAAAAGTTTATAATAATACCTTATATCCAGCGGGAAAGTATGAATCTGTGTATATTGTCTTAGGAGAAGGAGAAGGTGACAACTGGTGGTGCGTGCTTTTCCCTACTTTGTGTGTGATGGATTTTGCGACCACTGATAATGATATAGATAGTGATAATGTAGAGTATTCATTTTTAATAATTGAAAAAATTAAAGAATGGTTAAAACATAAATAATATTTTTCTCACATATTTTGTAGGGGGTGGATTCATATGGATGAAGAAGTAAGAATTAAACAATATGAAAGTAAAGATTATGAGAAAGTGATGACATTTCTTCAAAGTATTGATGGTTTACAAGAAATTGAAGAAGAATTGTTTCCTAAAGCAATTCTTATTGAAGCTAAGGATGAAATTTTAGGGATGATTACTTATGAAATGTTTAGAAAGAAAGCTTTAATCCGTTATTTTATCTTTGAGAAAGAATTAGCGCATGAATTAATCTTACAAATGTATGAAATGTTCTTTGCGAACTTACGTAAGCAGAATATCAAGGAGGTTTATGCCATTGTCACTAATCCTAATCTTAGTGAGATTTTTACACATCTTGGTTTTAAAGAATACCCGAAAGAAAACTTCTTTCTCACCGAAGAATGTATCTTAAACACTAAATATAGAAATGCGATGGTAATGATGTTTGAAATACCATATTAATTAATAAAAGAAAAGAATGATTATAAACTATAAATGTAATCATTCTTTTTTTATTATTGGTAGATTTTACTTGCATTTTACCATTTAAAGTAATAAAATAGGCTAGGAATTAAAATTTAACTAAACATTTAGTTTAAATATACTAAACCAAATTCGTAAAGAAGGAGATAAATATGAA
>JAAZCR010000002.1 GCA_012513195.1 Bacilli bacterium
TCTTCTAAAGTGTTGGCTTCAGCATTAATTAAAGCTTGGCCAACTTCATCTACTAAGTTTAAGAATTGTTCATTTTTCGCAACGAAGTCAGTTTCTGAGTTAATTTCATATAAATAAGCATTATTGCCACTGATCACAATGTTACATAAACCTTCAGCCGCAATGCGGTCTTGTATCTTCGCTGCTTTCATAATACCTTTTTCACGGAGCCAATCGATGGCTTTTTCCATATCACCATCGCATTCTTGTAAAGCTTTCTTACAATCCATCATGCCAGCTCCGGTTTTTTCACGTAGTTCTTTAACCATTTGTGCTGTAATATTCATAAAAATATCCTCCTAAATCTTTATCTTTTAAAAAAAGGCGATAACGGAAAAATTATCACCATTCTTGTCCATTATTCAGCTGATACTTCTTCTTCAGCTGCTACTTCGACTGTTTCATTATGGACTTCTTCAGTATGTGTTTCGTGACTTTCTTCAACAAGTTCAACAATCTTACCGCCTTGTGCTTCGACACAAGCGTTAGCCATAACTGTTAAGATTAACTTGATTGCACGAATCGCGTCGTCATTAGCGGGAATGACGTAATCAACTTCATCAGGATCGCAGTTTGTATCAACAATACCAAAGACGGGGATGTTTAATTTACGCGCTTCAAGAATCGCATTGCGTTCTTTCTTTGGATCAACGACAAAAAGCGCTTGTGGTAATTGGTTCATTTCTTTAATACCTTCAAAGAACTTTTGTAATCTTTCAAGTTCTTTTCTTAACATGATTTGTTCTTTCTTAGGATAGTTGTTAATCGTACCATCTTCAAACATTGCTTCTAATTCATATAAACGATTGATTCTTGATTTTAAAGTCGCAAAGTTTGTTAAAGTACCACCAAGCCATCTTTGGTTAACATAGAATTGACCCGCACGAACAGCTTCTTCTTTAATAGCTTGTTGAGCTTGCTTCTTTGTACCTACAAAGAGAATCTTGCCACCATTACGGACAATTTCCAACATTGCTTTGTAGGCTTCTTCAATTTTTTCTTGTGACTTTTGTAAGTCAATGATATAGATGCCGTTTCTCTTGGCATAGATGTATTTTGCCATTTTTGGATTCCAACGGCGTGTTTGATGTCCAAAATGAACACCTGCTTCTAATAATTGCTTCATTGAAACAACTGACATTTAATATTACTCCTCCTGTTTTTTATTTTGTTTGGCCTCCACAAATGTCATCGAAAACCGCCACTAATGTTTTCACATTAGCACGCGACGATTTTCTCGTTTGTGTGTGTATTTTTTTGCCGCTTAATAGTATAACACATTTAAATAAAGTTTTCAATTATAATTAATTATATTTATGTAAATTTTCATAGTTACTCTGAGCTACTGCCAAATCCACCACTTCTTATCCGATTAACTGGTGCATCGTCAAAAACGGTTAAATACTTCATAAAAATGCCTTGAGCGATTTTCTCGCCTTTATTTATTATTACCGGATTCTCGGAAAAATTATACATAGGGAGCATAATATGTCCTTCATTTTGCTCATTATTATAATAATCACTGTCGATTATCCCCACATTATTAGCCATCATGACTCCTCTTTTAAGAGGAATGGATGATCTTACATAAATTTGTAATACTTCGTCAGGTTGCATATATGCTTTTAAACCTGTTGGGATAAGTTTTACTTCCTGAGGATTAATGACAATGGTTTCAGCACTTTCAAGATCATATCCTGCTGAATGTAAGGTTTGCCTTTTGGGTAGATTAATGCCCTTGTTTTGATAACTACTTACTATTTCGAAACCACGCTCTCTCACTTCTTAACCTCCTTCGCATGGGGATGAGTTTCCATATAGACTTTTTTCAATTTCTCGCGGGACACGTGAGTATAGATTTGTGTTGTCGCAATTTGACTATGACCGAGCAATTCTTGAACACTGCGAATATCAGCCCCATTATCAAGCAAATGCGTCGCAAAAGTATGCCTTAACATATGAGGAGAAATGCCTGATATTTTGGCGCTATGATCAATTAAGCGTGTTAAAATGTCCCTTACTCCTCGTTGGGTTAATTTTCTACCCCGATGATTGAGAAAGAGGACACTGGAATTAGAATGAGCTTTCATCAATAATTCTTTTCGACTATTATTTATATAATTATTCAGTGCTTCTAAAGCGGAATCCGTAATAGGTACTATCCGTTCCTTATTACCCTTACCCTTAACGATAATGATTTTTCTTTGTAGATGCAGATTATCTAATGTTAGACTACATAACTCACTCACCCGTAGTCCTGATCCATACAATAACTCAATTATCGCAAGATTTCTTTCCCCTAAAGGATCATTCATATCGATACAGTTGAATAATTCTTCAATTTCTTCAGGATAAAAGAATCTGGGGATCTTTTTATCTTTCTTTGGTAAAGAAAGAAGCAGGAAGGGATTATCGTTTACATATCCTCTTGCTTGTAAAAATTTAAAGAAACTCCGTAAACTCGAAATCTTGCGTGCAAGACTTGCTTTTGAAAAGTTCTTTTTATGTAAATAGGTCAAATAACGCCTTGCGACTTTATAATTTACCTCAGTTATTGTTTCAATTCCTTCTAGTTCGAGAAAAGTGGTAAAATCCCGTAAATCAATATCATAGTTCAAAACTGTATGTGATGAGAAATTACGTTCAAAACTTAAATAGTTTTTGAACATAACGATATAATGATACATTATCTCACAACCTTATAAATTAGCTTTAATTTGGTCGATCATCCTTAAAGCCCGCTCGACATATAACTTCTTGCGATCTTGTTTTTTATGTTTAAATTCTAATGGTTTAATCAGGCCAAAGTTCGCATTCATTGGTTGAAAATTAGCACTTGAACAACTAGTAATATAATGACTCATGGCACCTAACATCGTTTCTTTTGGAAAGACAAATGGCTCTTCTCCCATAAAGATTCTAGCCACATTAATACCAGCCACAAGTCCCGAACCCGCACTTTCCACATAACCTTCAACGCCGGTGATTTGTCCCGCAAAGAACAATTTAGGATTATTTTTATACTGATAAGTTGGTAATAAATGGAGCGGTGAATTTATATAGCTATTCCGATGCATGACTCCATAACGTAAAATTTCCGCATTTTCTAGTCCAGGAATCATTCTGATTATACGCTTTTGTTCAGGGAACTTAAGATGGGTTTGGAACCCCACAATGTTATACATGGTTTTAGCCGCATTGTCCTGTCTTAGTTGCACCACCGCATAGGGGCTTTCACCTGTCACGGGATGTTCTAATCCAACTGGTTTCATGGGACCAAACAACAAGGTTTGCTTGCCCCTTTTAGCCATCACTTCAAAGGGCATGCACCCTTCAAAATAGATTTCCTTCTCAAAATCCTTAAGTTCAGCTACTTCCGCATTAATTACCGCTTCATAAAAAGCATTAAACTCATCTTCCGTCATTGGGCAGTTGAGATAATCAGCACCATCCCCCTTATCATAACGACTCTTGCGATAAACCTTATCGTAGTTTATCGTTTCAGCATCGATGATGGGGCTAGCTGCATCAAAAAAGTAAAAATAATCCGTACCTAACAGTTGTGCGATTGCTTCACTTAAAGGCTTACTTGTCAATGGACCTGTCGCAATTACCGTAAAGCCCTCAGGAATTTGGGTTACTTCATCATTTATGATTTCAATATTAGGAAATGATTTAAGAGTGTTAGTGATATATTCAGAAAAACCAACGCGATCTACAGCTAAAGCATCACCAGCGGGAATTCGCGTATTATCGGCTGCCTGCATTATTAACGAGTCGAGTCGGCGCATTTCTTCTTTCAATAAACCAACCGCATTTTCGATATTATTAGACCGTAACGAATTACTACAAACAAGTTCGGCAAAATAGCCAGTTTTATGCGCTTCGGTGCTCTTGTGGGGTCGCATCTCGATTAAACGTACTGGTATGCCACGCTTAGCGAGTTGATAGGCACATTCGCTACCTGCGAGTCCCGCACCGATTACATTTACATATGTTTTCATCTGTCATCGCTCCTTTGCTGTACTACTTACTATTTTACCATTTATTATGCTTTTTTAAAGTTTTTTCCTCACTTATGCCTATTTCCCTTATTTATAAGGTGAAAGGAGGGATAACGATGGCAAAAGAGTTTAGCGCCAAAACCTTAATCCTCGTCTTAGATGGTGAA
>JAAZCR010000238.1 GCA_012513195.1 Bacilli bacterium
CTACAAAAGCGATCATTTCCCCAACACCAAAATCTCCAGCAGAAATAATAACTATATGAACAAGGGATTTATTTAGTGCTACCGCAATCCCACCAATAGGTCCATATAAAACCATCGCAATAATGACTGCTGTATCGCTGATATCAAACTTAAATGGGGGAATGAAAGGTATCTCTACCCACATTAAAGCACTACCTAAAGCTGCCAGAATTGCTAACGTTACTATTTTTCTTACTCTAAATGATGACTTCGACATTTTTATACCTCTTTTCTATCATAAGAAAAACCCCTTATATAAAATCTTCTAAGGGGTTTAGTTCCAGAGGCATGACAAAAAGTCATTATTGCCATAAAACCTTCTCCCATCCAGACTTTACTGTCGATTACGGAATTTCACCGTACTGGCTAACCATCGGTTAGCGTTGTGGACTGTCACCACCGGTCGGGAATTTCACCCTGTCTCGAAGATTTTATATTTGGTTTTTCTTATACAGATGTATTATAGTCTAATCAGCTAAAAAATGCAAGATTTATTATAATAACCCCCTAATCTTCTTCAATATTATATGTTTTTTTAGTTAAAACAAATGATTTAGTACACACTAATAATGGCACAATATCAATTAACTATGGAGGATATTATGAAGTATCAATATAAATCTAATAAGAATTGGGTTATCTGTCTTTTACTATGTATCTTTCTAGGTTATTTAGGAGTTCATCGTTTCTATGTAGGCAAAATTGGTACAGGTATTCTCTGGTTATTAACAGTAGGGTTATTCGGCATCGGTTATATTGTTGATTTATTGTTAATTGCGACCTTTAAATTTACTGATGCCAATGGGAATAAATTATCTTAATTTAATTTTTTTCTTCATTATTTTTCTCAATATTTTTCACCACTAATACATCACAAGGCGCATTTTTAACAATCTCGGTTGTAACATTACCAAAAATCTTTTTTAAGATCCCCTTGCTGCTACTCGAGCCACAGACAATTAAATCACAATCATATCCCTTAGCTACGACATTAGTTATCGCCAGTGCTGGTGTAGAACTAGCAGTGACTACCACATCAATCTTGGAAATTCCTTTTTTTAATGCTTCATCTTTATATTTATTTAAAATTTCTTCAATACCATCATTAGTTTCTAGATAAACGATATCTTGTGGTAAGTAAATTCCTTCATTTAAAAAATTGGGAACAATATATCTAAGGTTCTTAATGTGACAAAGTGTCATTTGCGCGTTATGTTTAAGAGCGAGATTTAATCCTACTTCAAACAAATCGTGAGAATTCGAACTATGGGAGATGGCGACGAGAATGTTTTTATACATTTTATCACCTCCTAATTTTTCTCCATACCTATGAAAAAGACTTATTTTAACCATTATAACACATTTGTCAATTCTATTTTAACATATATACTTTAATTATGAAAAGAAACCAATATTATAAGCATTTTTATATAAATATTTAGTGTTATAATTTATAATTATAAGTGATGTCCCTCCTATTTCGTTTTATATAATTATAATACTATAAAGGGTGATAAAATGTTTAAGATTGGCGATTATATAGAATTTTCTTTACCAGGTAGTGATGGCAGAGTCCATAAAACAGAAGATTATAAAGGGAAAGTAATTGTGCTATATACTTATCCAAAGGACTTAACCCCTGGTTGTACTACACAAGCTTGTCGTTTTCGTGATTTAACAAAAGAATTTGCGGAATTAAATGCGGTTATTTTAGGGTTAAATAAAGATGATTTGCAATCACACGAAAAATTCATTAATAAACACCAATTAACTTTCCCGCTTTTATCAGATGTTAATGGTGAATTATTAGATAAGTTAGGCGCAAAAGAAGGTAGTAAAGTTTACAGAAACACTTATGTAATTGATGAAGAAGGTGAATTAGAAAAAATCTATGAACAAGTAAAAGCTAGTGAAAACCCCGATGAAGTACTTGCATACTTAAAAGAAAGAAAGGCTTAATTAAGCCTTTTTTTTGTTACATGAAATGAAAAGGATTAGAGATTTTATCTTTACCAAACACTTTAACTGCTAAGCGATACAAAGATTTTGCATGAATGCGGTCGTGCCAAAGAAAGCGTCGCAAAACTTTTCGTAATGACCATTTTTCATTGTAACTTCCTTCATAAACTTGATTATCTAAATAATTAGGTAGTTGTTCAAGAAGATTAAAACCCTGCATTCGACAAGTATAAATATCGGGTTCATTGTCAACATCAATTCCGATTTCACCAAAATAATAAGCATTGACATTTTTAGTGTGATTATATACCTCTTTCGCAGTACAAGGTATTTTCCCATAAAAAGTTGAACGAGGTGTTTGTAATAAGTAGTCCTTATCAGATATGGAATCGTATAAAGTTTGGAAATCAAAAGCTGATTTTAAAGATAACTGTTTTAATCTTTGATATTCGTTATTGTCTAAAGGTTTCATTTCGCTACTAAAGATAATATCTGTATCTGCATCATGGATAGCAAGTTTACTGTATTTACTTTGAACGAACATTATCTCTGGATTATCTACAATCACATCCTCTCCTAGCCACCGTAAATAACTAGTAATTTCTAAAGGAAATTTCGCTATGGCCTCATCAATGGTTTTCCCACGTACAAATGCACCTACATAGTTTTGGGCATATAATAAATATCCCTGTTCATTAAACTCACATACCACTTCAATATACATGTTTTTCATCCCTAACCTAAACTGATTTCTAATTTAACAATATTATAACTTATCATGTGATTTATCTGAATATAAAAATACATTTTTTATCGCTATAGTGTGTTTTTTTGTAGAATTAAGTTGAATATACATGTATTAATAATGTATAATTGATTAAAGGGTGAATAAAGGGGTATATATTATGCCAAGAGAGTCAAAATTCTTCACCGTTCCTAACCGAAGGAATCTTTCAGAAAAGGTTAAAGAATTAGAATCATTTGGGTGGGAGTTAAGTTCAATCAATGGTTTAGATGTTATGATGACAAGGGAGACATCAAATAAAGTATATCCAGACTTAATAAGATATGAATATGAGTATGAAGCGTTACGGGAAGAATGCAATAATTTAGAAGAGCCAATGAGTCCTAATTTTAGTGTTGTTTTGTTTATAATATGGATTATCTTATTTATACTTCCAGGTATCATATATTTGATAATTTACCTATACTCTAAACAAAAATACATGCGATTATATAATGAATATAAATCGAAATATGAACAACTAACCCAGCAAATTAAAGAAATCTGTGCGAAATCTCGACAACTTTTTTATTCTCGTGAAGAAAATTTATGATAAAAGCCATATTCAACATGAATATGGCTTTTTAATATTATTAATATTTAGAAATGATAGATTTCTTTATCCTTTATAAATGAATCAAAAATAGCTGTCGCATTTTTAAAGTAGAATACTTGTGTATTACCGTCATTTTCATTATAAATGGCCCTTAACTCTGGATAAGCATCAAGCATAGACTTACGTGCTGCTACTCTGTCATCTTCAACTAACTCACCACTTAGTCTCAACCACACTCCATCCATAAAGGCGCAGATTTCGACCTTAGGATTAGTAGCGATTTGTTTTGAGACTGCTTTAATTTTGCCTGTTTGTATATAGAGTTTACCTTCAAAAATATGGGCAGTTCCAAATGGACGAACCCTTGGTTGGTCACCTTCTACCGTTGCTAGATAGTAACAACCAGCATCTTTAAGAAACTTACATACTTTTTCAATTACTTCCATGAATTAACACCTCTATTACTTATTTGTTAACCTATACCTCTAACCCCAACACCAGAAGAATGGGTTTGGGCATCAGGTAAAACACCACCAAAGCCACCAGCAGAGTTCCTCTTTAAGCCAAGGATAACTTGTACTCGGTATCGCAAACTCTTATACTTTGATGGTTTGCTTACTTCGATGGGATTAATTCCATCATCATTCACTAAATAAATCTCTATGCCTTTTTCTTGATATCGACATAATATATGTGATAAATCATTTTCAATATTTTGGGAAACAACTATAACTTTTTTAATATGATTCCTAAGTAAATAATCAGCAGAAGGCATATCTTGAGGAAAGATGCTCCAACGATTATCATAAGCTCCATTTACTTTGTACTCTTTCATTCTCCGTTTATCAAGCAAGAAGGCTGGATTAGCATCAGTTCTGATGTAGATATTTATTAACTCCTGTGCACCCCAATATAATGCTTCTTCAAGTTTCTCAACATTAACAATATTATTATATGGACCTTTTGTCCCATTAAAAAGGGGAACGGGGCGATATCCTAATTCTGCTAAGTAAATTCCTGCTTTAACACTTTGTTCACCATTTAAATCGACAATAATCATCGTGTCATGTTGATAGGTAATTTCCTTTATTTCTTGTTTATAAAAATAACTATTCATTGTTATTCGATTAGAAGGTCTAGCGAACATTGCAGGTTTTGCCCAAGCTGACCACTTAGCGTCAGTAGGGGCCCATATTTTATATAATTCTATACTAGTATTTTTTTCATCCACTTTCAATATCTCCCTTCATAATTAATATAGGGATATCTTTTGCATAAGCATCTATACGCGGATAAGGACTAATGCGACCATAAAAACCAGCACGTTTACCATCCACAGTAAAGACC
>JAAZCR010000239.1 GCA_012513195.1 Bacilli bacterium
GTTAATGCTTCTTCTTGATCATGTGTTACATATATGAAAGTAATACCTGTTTCCCGGTGTATTTCTTTTAACTCATATTGCATTTCTTGCCGTAATTTAAGGTCTAGCGCTGCGAGTGGTTCATCAAGTAGTAGTACCTTTGGTTCATTTACTAATGCTCGTGCAATCGCAACCCGTTGTTGTTGTCCACCAGACAAACTGTTGACATTTCGATTTTCAAATCCTTCTAGTTTAACTAACTTCAACATTTGTTTTACTTTCGCAACGATTTCTTCTTCCTTTTTCTTTTTAAGTCTTAAGCCAAAAGCTATATTTTCAAACACGTTTAAATGTGGAAATAAAGCATAACGTTGGAAGACAGTATTAACTTGACGTTTATTAGGTGGCAAATTGAGGATTGATTTACCTTCAAAGAGAATATCTCAAGTAGTAGGACTAACGAAACCAGCGAGAATTCGCAAAATTGTCGTTTTCCCACAGCCTGATGGACCTAACAAAGTTAAGAATTCGTTTTCTTTAATAGTTAAATTAATTTCCTTTAAGACGATTTCCCCATCAAATTCTTTCGATAAATTGATAATCTCGATTAAAGGTTTATTAGATTTAACACTACCTTGATTATAAGATTTAATCTTGTTTACAGAATAACTTGTGGATTTGATTTCACTCGTTTCCAATTTGCTCCTCCTTAAAAACTTGGTGGTGTTGATATCCATAGTATTTTTGCAGTTTTATTAGTTGATTTATTCTTTATATAATGTTCCTTGTTAGGAAAGATATAAAATGATTCACCCTTTTTTACCAACAATTTCTTCTTACCATAAATTAATTCAATTTCACCATCTAGTACATAACCAAACTCTTCACCAGGATGAGGTGTGTGCCGATATGTTAATCCACCTGGTTCAAGTTCAACTAAAATGGGTTCCATTTCATTCTTTTGTGCATTAGGTACGATCCAATAAATCTTCATCTTATAATCTTCATCGTACTTTTCGAAGAAATCCTCACTGGTAAAAACAATCTTCTCATCTTCCTCTTCCGCAAAGAACTCACTGAGTGTTGTTCCTAATGCTTCGAGGATATCTTGTAGTGTCGCAATAGAAGGAGATGTCATTTCCCGTTCTACTTGAGAGATAAAACCTTTAGTAAGTTCACACCGATCAGCTAACTCTTCTTGAGTTAACCCATTTTCCATACGGAGTTGCCTTATTTTACTACCAATATTCATAGCATCACACTCGCTTAAATCAAAATTATTCAACTATATAAGTAAATTTTCATTAAACAATTTGTTTAATTATCCTAAACAATTCTATATTATATATATATTTTTAGATTTGTCAATGATTTTTCTCATTTTTTTGTTATCTATTCATATTTTTTATTATAATATGCAAATAATTCTTATATGTTTGAAAAAAACGCACATTCTATTTTTGTAATAGAATGTGCGCTATTGATCAACTCGATATTTATTTTTATAATTCAATTTTGATTTTAGTAACAAATTTTAATCATTTTGTTTAGCATTTTTTAGTTTTATTTTTCTTATATAAACTAATTAAAATATCAATTACTGTACCTACCACAATACCTACGACAGCCCCTAAAATCATCGTTAAAGGGATGTTTAATTGCTTTAAAATCGCAAGTAATAATCCTAAACCTGCAAAAATTACAAGAAACATCGCAATAAATAAACATGTATCCTTGTTCATAATTATTACCTCTTTCAATTATTTGGTATATCAGTTATTCGATTAACGGTATACGAACGCAAGTCATAAACCAGATAATGGTAGGCATCAAAGATAACAAGATAATCAATATCATCATCTTGCGAAGCTACTGCATCCATTATGTTATCAATATTGAGTGAATCTTCAACTACTTTAATTCCAATCTTATGAGCATTGGTACTCACTAACAATTCATAAAACTTGGTATTGTTAAAATGCTTAACATTATATCCATACAAGTTAATTAGCGTATCTTTTATGTAATTAGCCATATCACTTACCCTACTCGATAGATAAAGAGGTTTTACAGGAAACTTCGAACCTAATTCAAAAGTAAACGCATCATGATTGATTTGCGTCGGATGAATTAAACTTGAAGGTTCATTTTGCGATGCATTAATGATTATAAGATCGCGCGCACTAGTTAATTGTAGATAAAAGTGGACAGAATCAGCGTAATTAGTATTGATGTTAGTCATTTTATTCACAATACCAGTACATACTTTGTTGTTATCGACATCATAAATAAATACCACTTTAAACTCATAATTGCTCATGTCATTTTTATGAATAAAAGTCAAGCCACGTGGATTTAAGGTTTTATAATGTTCTGCAATATCAATAACGTTAATGCCTTTTTGTTCACACGCAAATTTCATTTCCATTAAAGTATCATTGTCATTGAAAATAACTAAGATATCACTAAGTTCATAACCGTAATTATTAATTAATAAATCCAAACGATCAAAAAAGATGATACTCTTTTCCTCGTTATGACGATTCATGTAATAAGTCAACACTGAATTTAATCTACCTTCTCGCTTACAAGATTCATATGGTTGCCTTGCTTCTAGTAAAGCATTATTGTTTAAGAAACTTTTAATGATGCTATAAACATTATGATTACTGCGAAGATTTGTATCGAGATGCACCGTATAAGAAACATGCTTGAAGATGGCACTATTAAGATAATTCTTATAACGATCCTTGCATTTCAATTCATCTTGGGCTAAGTAGCATCCATGCATCTCATTTGTATCATAGAAACAATTAATGATATCCAATTGAACTCTAGTGAACTGTTCAACATCATCGACAAAGATATAAGGAAATTTGAACGTTAAATTATCATTTTGTTGGTATAACAACCGCAAAAAACTTTGATAAAGGGTGCTTTCATCAAAAATATCATCATTAAGCGATCTAATCAAATAGTCTTTATAAACGGACCATATTAATTCTTTTTCTTGATATGTTAAAGGTTGTCGCTTTGGTGTTAATCTTGTTGTTAAATAATATTGTTTATACTCTTTATTAAGTATATCAAGAAATTCACCTTCACTATTTAGGACAATATTTTCTTGGATAAACTTGATTTCATCATATAATAATTCAAAAGAAAATTGTATATTTTTCATTCGCGCGATTTGCTTTAAAATGGAACGTTTACGAATATCATCGATGCGATTTTGAAATAATGATAATTTGCTGAATTCTAGATAATATTTAACTAATTCTTCAATGGTTACAATATTTAATTGATAAAATTTTCGTGAGGGATTGATTAAATTATACATCAACAAAGTCATATCTTTTTTAATTTCATCTTTTACAATGAAAATCATATCTTGTGGTGGAACTTGATAATCTTGGCAGAGGCTGAGATATTTATGCAAGAGTGCATAGGTTTTACCTGTTCCTGCATAACCAGTAATCAATATTGTATTTTTAAAGGGATATTCAATTATTTCACGTTGTTTTAATGTTAATTCCATAAAATCACCTTACTAGAATTCTTGATAACGGTTATGCCGAACCTTACGCCATTTTGCACTACGTCCTTTACCAGTAGGTTCAATGACATTACGCTCGCGTAAGCTCTTTAAAGTACGATTTATAGTTGAATCGCTAATATAGGGATTCATCTTGCGTATTTCATCTTTGGTAAAGTATGTTCCCAAACTGTTAATAATTTGTTCCACCAATTCTTCTTTACTATATTGACGATCCATTTGGAAATTATTACATAGTTTATCTAATTGAACGTACATTTGTGTTAATACATCTATGATAAACATAGTGAAGTAGTAGTATTGCGGTAAGCCTAAACTCCAATTTAACGATGATTTATTAATAGCGTTATATAATGATTGTTCTTGTTCAAAAAGGATTTTTAACATACTCACATGATCTACAACTCTAAAACCATGTTGCTTAAGCAATAACATCAATAATAGTATACCAATAATCTCATTATTCTCATCAAAGATCCGCAAATTGATGAAATCAATCACAAAGGCGGAAAACAAAGATAAATGTTCACATTCTCCTTCGCTCAACAAACGATTGAAACTAGTAACTAAATTTTCTAGTTCAGTTCGTTTTTCTAAACGATTCCGTTTTCTATCAAGGGAAGAATTAGGGTCAAACTCTTTAAAAATAAACTCTTGTATCTCAATAACACCGTTTACAGTTAACTTCCAATTAGACTCAGCTTTGTGCATGATTTGGAAGAATTTTACAAGATTCGCCACCAGTTTTTCTTTACGATTGCTAGGTGTTATTCCCTCTTGAGTTATCAAACGGTATTTTTGATTAGATATGTCAATATGTAATAATCTTCCAGCAAATTCAGCATCTGTTTCAATAACATTTTGTTTGATTACTTTACTATCATTTTTGATGAGCGACAGATAATAAGTTTCTTTTCCCTTGTTTTCGTACACATTACTTATGAGTTTCATCAATTGTGGTGAAAAAGGTGTAGTTTTTATGTTGGGAAAAAAGTACATAATATCCCCCCATTTCTTTAAAAATATTATATATCAAAATAAAAGAAAATGGAAATATTTATGAACGAAAAATCGTAAAATATTTCCATTTAAATGTATTCATGAAAATGATTTGATTAAGATAATTAGAATATGATCTTAAATCCATCTATCAAGACGAAAATAATGATGAAACCAATAGTATAAAGAACTGCATTTAGAACAAGTTTAATTGGTCCTCTAATTATACCCTTAACATCACCACTGATGACATCTAGTCCTAAAAATAAAAGTAAAGTAAACACAAGTTGTTTAGTCTTTTCAAGAGTAATCATGGAGGTGATCGTCTTATTTACAAAGTCCATATTTGCGAGAAAATCTGGTAAAAACGACAACATTTTAGTTTGTATATCATTTATTAAATCTGCATTAAAAATATTAGCCCCAAAACGATTTAAGAGAAAA
>JAAZCR010000240.1 GCA_012513195.1 Bacilli bacterium
AACCAATGGATTTCGAAAAAGCAACTAAAGATGAACTGATAGATCGCATTGAGGAAGCAGGCATTGTTGGTTTAGGTGGAGCAGGTTTTCCTACTCATGCGAAGTATAGAGATGCAGAAAACATTGATACAGTTATCTTAAATGGAGCTGAATGCGAGCCATACCTCACAAGTGATTATCGTGTTATGATTGAAGATACATATCATGTTGTAAATGGCTTACGTATTTTGATGAAAACAGCTCAAGCAGAAAAAGGTTTAATTGTCTTAAAAGAAGGCTATAAAGAAGCATATGAAGCTTTAGTAAAAGAATGTGCGCAATATGATAATCTACAAGTCTTCTTAGTTCCAAACCAATATCCCGCTGGATGGGAACGTCAAGTTGTATATCGAACATTAAAACGTCGTTATGAAAACTATCCATACGAATGTGGTGTTATCGTCAACAACATTTCTACTGCTGTTGCGGTTAGCCAAGCTGTGTTAGAGGGTAAACCATTGATTGAACGGGTTGTTACTGTCAGCGGTGAAGGTGTTGTAAGACCTGGTAATTATCGTGTACGAATTGGTACGCTTGCTAGCGAGTTAATTAAGCAAGCCGGTGGACTTGCGCATGATTTAGATGAAGTCAGAATCATTGCGGGTGGACCAATGATGGGAGTTGCCCAAAAGAATGATGATTTTGTCATTACGCGAGCACTTACAGGTATTTTAGTTTTACCAGGTGAACACAAATACGAAGTTCCTCATAAACGTCCTGTTGGTGATGTTATTTTAGATATTTTACATTTTACCGAACATGATCATCGTTACTTTGTGCGTGACGAACAACCTTGTGTACGTTGTGGTTCCTGTGTATTTCATTGTCCAGCAGGCTTACAACCAGCATTATTAAGAGATGCAGCCCTTGCCAAGGATGAAGTGCGCTTAGGTAAATTAGATGTTTTAGAATGTATCGATTGTGGTACATGTGCTTATGTATGTCCAAGCCACATTTTAGTCAATGATGCGATTCGTCGTGGCAAGACATATTATCAAGTTAAAGTTAAGAATGCGAAGTAGTGTAATTGGGAAGGAGAATTAATATGACGAATATTCAAGTCGCACCGTATCCACATATACATAGCGGTCGCTCTACCCATAAATATATGTTAGATTTACCTATAACCACTTATCCGATGGCTATAGTCGCAATGTTGATGCAATTCTTATATGTAACCATTTATTTAGATGCTTCTTTCGTAGAAGGTATTATTGTAGCGATTCGCGCAGGATTAGTTATCTTTACAGGTGTTTTTTCATGTATTGCCGCAGAAACAATATGGAATAGATATGTAAAAAAAGAATTTAATGATTTTGCCGGTTGGTTTAGAAGTATGGCGACAACCTATCCTTCAATTACCGGGATGTTATATGCTTTATCATTACCTTTTGGAACACCATTATATGTTGTAATTCTCGGTGGTTTTGTCGCGATTATCATCGGCAAAAGTATCTTTGGTGGAGTAGGCCACAATGTCTTTAACCCTGCCTTAGTTGGTCGGGCTTTCGTAACTATTTCATTTACATCCTTACTTCAACAAGGAGTAAACTATCAAGCTACACCATTTAACTTAAATCTCGTTTCGATATTTTTTGGTGTAAATAAAGTAAGTAATCCGATAAATGATGCAATAGCAGGTGCAACACCACTTGCAGTAATGGCTAAACAAGGTTTATTTACTTATGCTACCTTTAAAGAATTATATGGATCAATGTGGCGGTTATTCTTAGGATTCTATCCTAGTGCTTTAGGTGAAAGTTTATCATTCTGGATTCTTCTCGCGTTTGTGTATTTAGTAGTTAAGAAGACTATTAATTGGTTCGTTCCTGTCATCTATGTTGGGTTAGTATTCCTCATGACTTGGGGTGTTGCTTTACTCAATCAAGATGCTTTAGGATGGGCTGGCTTTGGTGAAGCGTTAAGTCTCAATACTTTAGGTCTATATTATCCATTATTCTACATATTAACTGGTGGTTTATTATTCGGTGCTGTATTTATGGCTACTGAACCAGTAACTCAACCTATTACGAAACGCGGTCGCGTCATCTTTGCGACTTACTTAGCAATTATAACTTTTGCGATTCGGATGTTAGGTAACTTGCCTGAAGGGGTATTATTCTCCATACTTTTCATGAACTGCTTTACTCCTATTATTGATAATGCCTTAATGGGACAAAGAAAAGGCACATCAATCAAAGAAATCATCTTCTGGGTTGTTACAGTTGGATTAATCGTTGGACTAGTATTCATGGCAAGTGCTCGTTTAGGAGGTCTTAACTAATGAAAAAATATGTTCATTTAACTTTAGTATTGTTTATAATCGCTTTCCTAAGTGGTTTCTTGTTAGGAGTCGTTAATGAACTTACCAAGGGACCAATAGCAGAAGCACAAGCTAGAAAACTTGCCAATGGAGTCCAAAATATCTTCAAAGACGCAAACTTAGAAGCATTAAAAGATGAAAATAACATCGTAAAACTTAATGATAAAACTCTTTTAGAATACTATATTGTTTATAATAATGATGAAGAAATCATCGGTTATGTCTTTTCAGTCGATGGTCCTGGTGCATATAAAGCAATTCAATTTATCGTAGGAATTGATGTTAACGGTAAAGTTCGCGGTATTTCTTACTTAAATGTTGAAGAAACACCAGGTTTAGGTACAAGAGTAAAAAATGAAGATTTTACTAATAATTTTATCGGTGTAGATGATGTAAGTAATGTTGATATCATCAGTGGGGCAACTAAGAGTAGTAATGCGGTCAAAAATGGTGTTCAACGGGCATTAGACTACTTCAACAAGAACCTCAAAGGAGGTACAAACAATGAATAATAAAGACAACTTTCTTAAAGGTATATTTACTGAAAACCCTGTCTTCATGTTAGTTTTAGGGATGTGTCCTGTTCTTGCGATTACTACATCAGTGTCAAACGCTCTCGGTATGGGCGTTGCCTTTACCTTTGTATTAATTATGTCTAACGTTATCATTTCTTTAATTAGAAAATTTATCCCTAATGACGTACGGATTCCTGCTTATATCGTCGTTATTGCAACTGTAGTTACCATCGTGGATTTATTCATGCAAGCTTATGCTTATAGTTTATATGAAAGTTTAGGAATCTTCATTCCGTTAATCGTCGTTAACTGTATCGTTTTAGGACGTGCAGAAGCTTTTGCGAGCAAAAATGGTGTCTTTGCGTCCTTCATCGATGCGTTAGGAATGGGTGTGGGGTACACTCTCGCAATAACCTTAATCTCAACAGTTAGAGAAGTGCTAGGTTCGGGTACCTTCTTAGGTATAGATGTATTTCCTTTTGATTTAGTTCAACCTGCAAGTATCTTCGTTATCGCTCCTGGTGCTTTCATCACGTTAGGAATCTTATTAGCTATTATTAATGCGATTCGTTTCAAACGTGCTAAGAAAGCACAAGCGAAGGAATAGGAGGATAAAAAATGAATGTTGGTCAATTAATTGCTTTGGCATTCTCAGCCATATTAATTCAAAACGTCATGTTAACTCAATTTTTAGGTACATGTCCATTCTTAGGTGTATCAAAGAAAAGCCAATCTGCCATTGGTATGGGGCTTGCGGTAATCTTCGTTATCACATTATCCTCCATCCTAACATGGACTGTTTATTGGTTAATTCTTGATCCCCTAAATTTACAATATATGCGTACTATTGTTTTCATTCTAATTATTTCTGGGGTTGTTCAATTCGTGGAAATGTTTATCAAGAAAACAGCTCCAGTCATCTACAAAATGTTAGGTATTTACTTACCATTAATTACTACTAACTGTGCTGTATTAGGTGTTGCTTTAATTAATATCAATAAAGAATTTAACTTTATTGAAATGGTAGTTTATAGTGTTGGCATTTCCGTTGGTTATGCTTTAGTAATATATGTCTTCTCCACCATCCGTGAACGCATTGAAAGAGCGCCTATTCCTGAAAGCTTAAAGGGTACACCAATTGCGTTGATTATTGCGGGTATAATGTCAATCGCCTTTATTGGCTTTGCGGGGATCCTATAAGATGCAAATATTAGTGATTGCTTTATTAATTATTGGTTTAGGTGCCTTCTTCGCAATTGGTTGGTATCTTAACCACAAAACACCACTTCCTGAAGGGTGTGAATTACCTAGTCTAGCTTGTGAACACTGCATGTCATCAACCTGCAGTTTCGCAGAACCAAATCGTAAAGAAGCACTTCTTCAAGAAATCAAACAAGATTTATCTAATTCTAAAGAAGGTGAAGTAAATGAATAGTCTCGTCAATGGTTTAATCGTTGCGGGCGTTG
>JAAZCR010000241.1 GCA_012513195.1 Bacilli bacterium
ATATTATCTATGGAAAAACAAGGAGAGTCATTTATGCAGCCAGTAATTATTGGGATTGCTGGTGGTACAGCCAGTGGAAAAACAACAGTTACGAGAAAAATCGTCGAAAATTTTCAATCTGATTGTGTCACCGTTATCCGCCATGATGATTATTATAAAGATCAGAGTGATATACCGTTTGAAGAGCGTTTGAAAACGAACTATGATCATCCCTTATCACTCGATAATGAATTACTATATGAACACTTAACCGCATTATTGAATGGTAAACCCATTGAAAAGCCTATATATGACTTTACAATGCATACAAGGTCAAAAGAAAAAGAAACCATTTATCCTACCAAGATTATTATTATTGAAGGCATCTTAGTATTTGCGGATGAAAATTTACGCAATCTTATGGATATCAAGATTTATGTCGATACTGATGATGATATTCGCTTCATAAGACGTTTATTAAGAGATATAAAGGAACGTGGAAGAAGTATCGAAATGGTGGTAAGTCAATACTTAAACTATGTGAAACCCATGCACAATCAATTTGTTGAACCTTCGAAAAGATATGCTGATTTAATTATTCCAGAAGGTGGCAACAATGAAGTAGCAATCGTTATTATCGTCTCGAAAATTAAACAAATCATTAATCGCAAATAGTATAATTATTACATTAAATGAAATATAAGATAGAATATATCAATTGGAGGTCCTAATTATGAGCAAGTCTAAATATGATCTAACAAAAGAAGGGTTAGAAAAATTTAAAGAAGAACTAGAATATTTAAAATCGGTTAAGCGAAAAGAAAATATTAGAGCTTTACAAGAAGCCCGAGCACAGGGTGATTTATCAGAAAATGCTGAATATGACGCTGCACGTGATGAACAAGCACAAATTGAAGCCCGTATTGCCGAATTGGAAAATATTATTAAGAATAGCCGCATTATTGAATCAGATAATACTGATACTGTAGGTATTGGTAAAACGGTTGAAATTGAAATATTGCCAGAAGGTGAAAAAATAAGTTATACCATCGTTGGTAGTGAAGAAGCAAATCCTTTTGAAAACAAGATTTCGATTGCTTCACCTGTAGCTCAAGCTTTAAAGGGTAAACATAAGGGTGATATCGTTGACATCATCTTATCTACGGGTTCTTATAAAATAAAAATAACTAACGTTATGACCGAGTAAAAATGTCACAAGAGGTTTTCCTCTGTGACTATTTTAATTAGGAGGTCTGTTATGATTGCGATTATTGGTGCAATGGATGAAGAAGTGAAAGCATTAAAAAAGCGGATTAATAATCTTCAAGAATTAACCCGCTTTTCCTTTAATTATTATACTGGGGAGATTAACGGTAAAAGTGTAGTCTTAATGAAATCAGGTATTGGTAAAGTTAATGCAGCTGTTGGTACTACACTTCTGTTTGAATTGTTTCCTGTCGACTGTGTAATTAATATTGGTACAGCTGGTGGTATGATTCCTACTGCTGAAGTGTTAGATATTGTCATCTCAGATAAAGTTTGTTATCATGATGTTGATGTAACAGGTTTTAATTATGCATATGGACAAATTCCTGGTTTTCCGTTATATTTTATATCAGATAAAGAGATTGTTGGACTTGCTGAAACAATCCTCAACAAGAAAAATTTACGTTATCATAAAGGCTTAATCGTTTCAGGAGATACCTTTGTTTATCAAGATACCCAACGAAATCTTATTAAACATCATTTTCCCGATTGCATCGCCTTAGATATGGAAGCAGCTGCTATTAGTCATGTTTGTCACATATACAACAAACGTTTTATTGTCATTCGCTCTTTATCAGATATAGCAGGCAAAGCTAGTCATCTTTCTTTTGATAAGTATTTAGAACAGGCAGCTGAAGTTTCTAGCGATATTGTCTATGAACTTATTAACTTTTTAAACAATTAATCATCCATATTG
>JAAZCR010000242.1 GCA_012513195.1 Bacilli bacterium
AAGATGTTAAGGTACCTGTAAATCCTTCATTGCCTTCTGAAGTAAAGAAGTATGTGCCATCTTTGCCATACAAGCCACCCCAGAACTCATCTTGATCAGTGATGAATTCATCTTTGAAGGCCTCTCCTGAAGGAGTCCAACCTGTTAAATCGCCCGTTTCAAATCCACCATTTTCAATAGTTGGCAATACTTCAACGACATGTACTAATGTTGCTTCAACAGTAGTATTACCTGAACTATCTGTTACCGTGAAGGTAATCTCATATTCACCCAGTGTTGTTAAGTCTAAGTTACCTTTATCTAATACGATACTAGCAGTAAGATTACCATCTACATTATCACTAGCGGTAATGCCTTCTAACCAGTTAGGTTCAAGGCTATTTACGACAATGAAGATTTCTGCTTTGACACCTTTTATAACAGGTTTAACTGTATCTTCAGCAGTTACGATTACTTTCACAGTAATTGTAGCGGTATTACCACTTGCGTCAGTAGCTGTATAAATTAGGTCATATTCACCCTCTGTAGTTAAATCAACAGCGGAGTCATCGACAGTAACTTCAACTTCACCATCGACATCATCTAGAGCGCTTACTCCATCTAACCAATCTGGTTTATTTTGGCCAACCTTCAAATTGAAGTTCTTAGTTCCTGATATTACTGGAGCAGTAGTATCAGGTGCTAACAGGTTAATCGCATCAAAGGCATTTTCTGGTAAATCATTAGTATCAGTATAATAAGTTTTGAAGGAATCTAAGAAAAAGACACCCCAGTCGCTGGTCGCATTATCAACGACTTTAATGTATAATTTTTGACCAATGAAACTAGATAGATCAGCTTTATAAGTGAAGAGTTCAGGTGTGTTATCGAATTTGTAGTTCATGAAACGTGCAACTTCTGTACCATCTTCTTTGTGAACGGAGATATACATTGCTTTTGCGAGATCACTCTTAGGTTTTGCCCCACCAACACGGAAGGTAATGTAGCCAATTCCACCTAATTCAAAGACGGTAGAAGTCATGGTACCAGTCTTACCTTCATTGTCAGTCTTCCATGAACTATAGAGATAACCATCTTCAGGATAATAATTAGTACCAAACCAGTTAACTGGTTTATCGGATATTTCATTATGTGTAAATGCTTCGCCTGTTGTTTCCCAACCACAGAGATTACCTGTATCAAAGCCACCATTCGCAATTTCATATTTAGATGGTGCTGTTACATCACAAGCAATTTCTTTTGGACGCACATCAGTTGCGAGTACAGCATCGGCAGGGAGATCTGCTTCATTTTCGTAATAAACAAAGAATGAGTCCATTGAAATCCATGCCCAGTCACTTGTCGCGTTGTCCACAATCTTAATATATAACTCTTGACCTAAGAATTCGCGTAAATCAGCTTTGTATTGTACCATGTTACCTTTGTACATATCATCATCGAACATGGTATTTCCAAAGCGCGCAACTTCTTCATCGTCACTAGTAGTTAAGGTGTTATTGGTCTTCATGATTGAAATATACAATTTGTCTGTATGTTTAGCAGCACCAATCTTGAAAGTAATCCAACCAGAGCCACTTAAAATAAAGGTACTTGAAGATAAGGTACCTGTAGCTCCTTCACTACCATCGGATGTGAACATATAATTGCCTTCCATACCATATCTTCCACCCCAGAATTCATCACTATTAATAATGTGTGAATCCTTAAAGGCTTCGCCAGTGGCAGTCCAACCAGTCAAGTCACCTGTTTCAAAACCTGGATTAATGATTTCATATTGATTTCCAACAATGCGTTTTACGATAATGATAAACTCTTTTGTATCAGACGCTTTTCCGTATTTAATAGTCGCAGTTAGTATTACTGTTGCATCTCCTAGTGATGATGGTTTTACCTTGCCATCATTACCAATAATTGCCGGATTACTTGATGACCAAGTAATCGTTGATCCATTGTCACCAGATGTAGGTAAAATGAGGTCACTAGTTACATTATTTAAGTCCCCTGGTATAGTTAATGCCGCTTTATCAGCAGCTACGATTTCTGCATCACTCTTAACTTTCGATTGTTTAGTACAAGCAGTTATAAATAAAAGTAATAGTGAAAATAACAGAATTACATACTTCCTCATTAATTTTCCTCCCCTTTTATGTTAAGTGTAAACGTATTCAATTAAATTTTAATCGGGACAATTACTTAATAAAATGTACAAACTAAGACTTTTTTGTCCAAAAACTACTTTTTTAGGTGTTTTTTATGTTTAAATAATTAGAAAATAAGCAAATTCTTCACTCTTAATTAAAAAAGTAGGAATTAGGCAAAAAAAATATATTTTAACCATTTTACCATTTTTGACCATTTTATATTATTAATACTGAAGAATAATTTAGGAGTGAGGAGTTTGAGAAAATTGGTCTATTTATGCGTAACAATAGTCATATTATTAATAATGTTTTCTTGTCAAGCAAAGAACCAAACAGATAAACTGACAATAAGTTCACCAGATAAAAATATCCTCGTTACTTTTACTTTAAATCAAGAGAAGCAGCCAACTTATTCCGTAAGTTATAATGGGGAGGTACTGATTAAACCCTCAAAATTGGGATTTACTTTTAAAAATGACACACCGCTCGCAAAGAACTTACGCATTGTTGATTATAAAGAAAGTACGTTCTATGATAAGTGGCAAACTGTATGGGGTATTAAAAAAGAATATATTAACCATTATAATGAACTAATCGTTAGTTTAGAGGAAACTAATACAAAAGCGCCACGAAAAATGGATATCATCTTTCGCGTATTTAACGATGGTGTGGGCTTTCGTTATGTACTACCTGAACAAAATAACATGGACAAGATTGAAATCATGTCCGAATTCACCGAGTTCACTTTTACCGATGATCATACAGTGTGGTGGGCAGAAAACGATTGGAATAGTTTGGAAAAACTATATCAAAAAACTCCACTCTCGCAAGTTACTACCGCCAATACTCCCTTAACTATTAAAACAACATCTAATCTCTATGTTGCCCTTCATGAAGCACAACTAATTAACTATGCATCAATGGCATTAAAGCAGGGCGTTGAGAACTACAAACTAGTGAGCGAGTTAGCTCCTTGGCCAGATGGAGTAAAAGTGAAAGGGAGCGTACCGCTACAGACACCATGGCGTACCATTCAGATTAGTACCACACCTGGTGGTCTTATTGAATCTGGTTTAATTCTCAACCTAAATGACCCCTGTGTCATTGAAGATACCTCTTGGATTAAACCTATGAAATACATGGGAATTTGGTGGGAAATGCATATAGGTAAATCTACTTGGGGTAGTGGTAGCAATCATGGCGCAACTACCGAAAATGCCTTAAGATACTTGAACTTTATCGCAAGTCATTTTGATACTTCTAAGGAACCCATTGGCTTCTTAGTCGAAGGCTGGAACAAAGGCTGGGATGGCGCTTGGTATGATAACGGTCATCTCTTCTCGTTTACTGAAGCATATCCCGATTTTGATTTAGAAATGATAGTCCAATATGCGAAGGCTCTTGGAATCGAATACATTATGCATAATGAAACTAGTGGTGATATCCTTAACTATGAACGACAAATGACAGATGCCTTCAAGTATTATCAACAACTTGGTGTTCATATGGTGAAAACTGGCTATGTTGCTGATACAGGGATGAAAAATCCAAAAGGACAAAATCACCACGGTCAATACATGGTTAATCATTATAATAATGTGGTGCAAAAAGCAGCAAATTATCAACTAATGATCAATACGCACGAGCCAGTAAAAGGAACTGGATTAGAACGCACCTACCCTAACTGGGTATCAAGAGAAAGTATTCGCGGAACTGAATATGAAGCATGGAGTGAGGGTAATCCACCTGAGCATACAACCATCTTACCATTTACGATGGGTCTAGCTGGTCCATTTGATTACACTCCAGGTATCTTTGATGTTTTACTACCTGACCGTCCTGATAACTGTGTTCATACCACCAGAGCCAAACAACTAGCACTCTATGTTGTACTGTATAGTCCGATTCAAATGGTTAGCGATTTACCTGAAAATTATCTAGATAATTACGGTGAATTATTACCAGAATTTAAATTTATCCGTGATGTACCTACAACTTGGGATGACACATTTGTTCCTCATGGTGAAATTGGTGATTATATAACAGTAGTAAGAAAGAAAGATAATGAATTCTATATCGGCAGCATTACTGATGAAGAAGCTCGCGAGTTAACTCTACCATTGGATTTCTTAGATTCTGATAAGGAGTATATTGCGGAAATCTATGCTGATAGTAATGATGTCGAATGGGAAACTAATCCTAATGGTGTCACCATCAGTATTGTCAAAGTAACAAATAAAGACACCCTTACACTATCTTTAGCGAAGGGCGGTGGTGAAGCAATTAGAATTTATCCCGCTAAAAATGCTTCATATTCTGCATATCAAAAACCCGATATTGTTGTTTCATACCGTAATATGCCATTAACACTTAAATCAAATGATCCGCTCGAAATAACCCTTTCTCTTACTAATACTGGTAATGTGATCAAAGGGGAGACTATGAACCTTTATGTGAATGATAAACTTGTCGATTCGCAAACCTTTAGATTAAATCCCAAATCATCTGAACAAGTAACATTAAAATATGAAAACCTCTTCTTTGAAGTGGGTAAATATAAAATAAGAATAAACGATTTAGAAGAAAAAGAAGTAACAGTTAATCCTAAAGAAGCAACCTTTGTCTATAACGATTTAACAATTAATATAATTGATAATACTTTGTATGTTACTGCTTCCGTAACTAATACAGGTACTTATCCTGGAAATACTAAAGTACCCTTAATCATCAATAAGCAAGTTATTGAAGAAAAAGACTTATATCTACCTAGTAAACTAGGTGGTTATAAAAGTAATGTAACTTTTACTTATCAGTTACCTAAAGAAGGTTTTTATGAAATTACAGTTGGAGATTTATCACCAATATTGATTAGTCATCCAGAAATTGATTTAAGCCTTTGGAAGTTTCAAAAAGGTGATGATCTAACCTATAAAGAAATAGATTATGATGATTCAGCGTGGCAAATAGTTACGCTTCCCGCCAGTTGGGAAGAAACATCTAATTATTATGAAGATTATGTTTTTGGTTGGTATCGTAAAGCAATTTACTTACCACCTGAACTATCAGGATATTCAATACGTATTACGCTTGGTAAAATTGATGATTGTGATGAAACATACTTTAATGGTTATTTGATTGGTAAATCCGGTACCATCCCTGATGACAGAAATGGTATGATTTCAGCGTGGCAAACAGTACGAACATATGCAATTCCTGCGCATCTAATCAAATTAGGTCAGGTAAATGTAATTGGTATTAGAGTATACGATGCAACGGGTGGTGGAGGATTATTTGAAGGTCCACTTAAAATTGAATTTATCAAAGAAAATTAAAGTATTATAATATAAATACACCTCATCTAAGTGGTTATATGATGAGGTGTTTTGTACTTTATACTCCTGAATAAGAAGAAAAGCCACCATCGACAGGAATAACTACCCCTGTCACAAATCCTGATGCCTCTTTATCAACTAGATATAACAAAGTCCCGATTAACTCCTCGGGTTTGCCAAAGCGTCCGATGGGAGTATGACTGATAATTTTTCTGGCTCGATCTGTTAAATTACCTTCTTTATCAATTAAAAGGCTTTCATTTTGCTTTGTTAGAAAGAATCCTGGCGCAATCGCATTAACACGGATACCAACTTTCGCAAAATGCGCTGCTAACCATTGGGTAAAATTATTGATGGCTGCTTTTGCGGCACTATATGCTGGTATTTTTGTTAACGGTTTAAAAGCATTCATAGAAGAGATGTTTATGATTGTCGCATCATCTTTCCCAATCATATCTTCCGCAAATACTTGAATAGTAAGCAAAGTACCAAGAAAATTTAAATTAAAGACATATGCAAATCCTTCTAAAGGAAGGTTAAAGAAAGTTGATAAGTCATTCTTATCTAGATCTTCTATTTCAAAGTATTCTTTCGTTGTTGTTCCTTTAGGATGATTTCCACCGGCACCATTAATCAAGATGTCACAAGGTCCAAACGTAGCGTTGATTATTTTTTTTGCCTCTAATAGCGACTCTTTATTTAGAACATCTACTTTAACCGCAAGGGCAATGCCATTCGTTTCTTCAATTTCCTTTACTAACTTTTGTCCTTTTTCCAGATTAGTGCCAAGTATGGCAACCTTTGCCCCACATTCCGCTAAGGCTTTACACCAATAAGTGCCTAGGACACCTGTCCCACCTGTTACTACAGCAACTTTATTTGTTAGATTAGGATTATGCATAGAAATCACCTACTTTATTTTCGTTAACGTTTCCCAAATCCCTAATAAATACATCGCACCTAAAGCACGGTCATATAATCCATAGCCAGGTTTACCTTGTTCATCCCAAATCATACGACCATGGTCAGGTCTAACATAACCAGTAAAACCAATTTCTTTATAAGCTTTAAGTATTTCTACCATATCTAAACTACCACAAACTGAATAATGGGCAGTTTCCATAAAAGAATTATTATCTAATGACTTCACATTGCGTAGATGGGCAAAATGGATTCTCCCCATTTTCCCAAACTTGCGCACCATTTTAATATAATCATTGAAACTTGCACAACCTAATGAACCACTGCACATTGTAATTCCATTATAGGGACTATCCACGATTTTTAAGAATCTTTCCAGATTCGCTTCATTAGTGATAATGCGTGGTAACCAAAAATCGACCATGGTGGATCATCAGGGTGAATCGCCATCTTAATACCGCACTCTTCCGCAACAGGAATAATCTTTTTAAGGAAGTATTCTAAATTTCGCCATAAATCTTCTTCCGTAATTTGGCGATATTTATTAAGTAAATCGGTTAGTTCTGCTTTACTGTAAGATGAATCCCAACCGGGTAGTTCTAAATCAGTAGCATCTGGTTTTATTTTTACGATTTGATCATTATCGTATATTAGCGTTTTTGAACCATCTTCTAAAACATAGTCTAGTTCGGTCCTGGTCCAATCAAAGACGGGCATAAAATTGTAACAAACAACTTCAATCCCCGCTTTACTTAATCGATGTAAGGTTTCTCCATAATTTTCTATGTAGCGATCCCGAGTAGGTAGCCCCAGCTTGATATCTTCATGAATGGGTACACTTTCAATAACCTTTAACTCTAATCCCACCTCATTGACCATATTCTTAAGGCTTTTTATGTCTTCCTCTTTCCACACATCCCCAACAGGTACAGTATAAATTGCGCTTACCACACCTGTAATCCCAGGGATTTGCTTGATATATTTTAACGGTATGGGATCATTTGGCCCATACCACCGAAAGGTCATCTTCATATTACTCACCTTTTTGTGATTTTTCCTCGTTAATCCGTTTTTGTAACTCTTGATAGAATAGTTCTTCGTCAAGATTATGCACATCAATGGTTTCATTAAGCCAAGTTGAAAGTAACATCGCATTTGAAATAGTTAAACTTTTAATCCCTTCGATTCCTGGGGCAATTAAAGGTATGTCTTCTTCAATAGCTTTAATAAAGTTATTAAAGATTTCGATATGTTGATTACCCCAAACATTACCATTGGCAAATTCATAGACTTCAAAACCAGGAGTTGACCATGGTTCTGTATTAGTTTCATTAAAGACTTTCTCATTTATATTTGCTTTTCTAAAGATTAACTTATTATCCTCAATCACAATTTGACCATTATCCCCAGAAATCTCAAACCGATTACTACCAGGGTAATCATGCGTTGATGTCACAAAGACTCCTGTTCCACCATTTTCATATTCACAGAAGGCAGTAACATCATTTTCAACATTAATCTTTCGATTTCTACCAAAGTAACAGAACGCTCTAATGGTTTTTGGCATACCGCAAATCCATTGCCAGAGGTCGAGTTGATGAGGTGATTGATTAAGTAATACTCCTCCACCTTCTCCTTGCCAAGTTGCTCGCCAGCCACCTTGATTATAATAAGCTTGGGGACGATACCAGTTCGTAATAATCCAGTTAGTGCGTTTAATCTCTCCTAGTTCACCGCTTTCGATTAATTCTTTTGTTTTTTTATAAATTTCGTTCGTGCGTTGATTGAACATAATTCCAAATTTTAATTCTGGGTGTTTAAGCGCTACTTCATTCATTTCCCGTACTTGTTTAGTATAAACTCCTGCAGGTTTTTCGATTAAGGTATGATACCCTTTATTTAATGCTTTAATCGCCATGGGTGGATGTAAGTAATGAGGTGTCGCAATCATCACCGCATCAAAACCACCCGCTGCTAGCATCTCGTCATAATCTATATACTTTTTGATATCTGAGCTTAGGTTTTCTTCGGCCCATTGTAGGCGAGCAGGATTAATATCACATATAGCTACTAATTTACCATCATTTATCTTACCTTCATTTAAATGAAGAGCGTGTGTGCTCCCCATCGTTCCTATTCCAACAATCGCAAACTTAATCACTTCATTCACCTTCTTGTTCAATTTTATTATAGTATACCATAGTTTTTATTTTAATTTGATGAGAAATATTTAAAAACTCAAGAAACGCCTTTTTTTTACTATTAATAAGTATTACAATATTAAGTACGAGGGATATAAGGAGGTAAATATGATAGGGATAATTATATTAATTATTTTAGGGATTTTTTCCCTAGTTAATCTTTTTGGGGAGTATAAAGATAGTTTTATACTAAAATGCCTATCTAAACCATTATTAATGCCACTTTTAATTGCTTATTATGTATTAACTGCTCAAGATATAAATATACTAATAATTCTTGCACTGTTTTTTGGACTATTAGGTGATATCTTTTTATTGAAGAGCGAACAACTCAATATCATGTTAGGTATCGCTTCATTTTTCTTAGGTCATGTCTTCTATATTACTTATTTTCTAATCAGTATTGATTTTACTTTCCCACCATAGTTCTATTTAATCATCATTCCTTATATAATTATCATTCTAGGATTATTTAAACTTCTCTATCACCATATGGGTGAATTAAGAATCCCCGGTCTTCTTTATATGATTATCATCACGTTAATGAGTTTCACTACCGCGATTCGCTATGATGCGGTAAAATTCATACCTTATCTATTACCATTAATCGGTTCATTACTATTTATAACTTCAGATACTGTTTTAGCGATAGGTTTATTTAAAAAAGAGGTTAAATATGGTGGGGTCATCGTTATGTTTACATACATTCTCGCTCAAACACTAATTACCATTGGGGTAACTTTATCATAGTTTAAAAAAGTCTTAAGATTTTCATCTTAAGACTTTTTAAATTATCATTCAATTACTTCAAAAGGATGTTCATACGCATTATTAACAGCTTTCTTAATTATATCCAAAATATCTCTCGCAATACCTTCTGGACGATAAGTAATTTTATCAATGGATTCATTCGTCAAGGCTTTAAACCACATTAAACTCGCAATATAGCGACCATAATCTAACGATAAATGGAACCCATCACGATTTAAATTATCGCCAATTACACTTGTACGCATGTTTTGAATCGCGGTTCCCGTAGGAATAACTCCAGCAATTTTATCGTTGGGTAGAATCACTTCTCTTACCGCATTCACAATCGCTTTATACATGGTGTATTGATCATTATTGTAGTACTCAAAATGAGGATGGTCACTTCCGTTTGGATATGCCCAAGTCATGTTCCACATAATCTTACAAGTTTGATTATGTTCTCTAATAAAGTTAATCATGTTATTTAAGTATGGTTGATAGGTTCCTGGTAATCCACTTTTACCACTTTCCTGTTGAAGTGTAATGATGTCCCATTCTTCATCTAAGAGTCCATCTTTAATTTTCTTATCCGCTGTTTCTTTCCATACTCCATCCGTGTTTTTCGCATAGATATATTCACTAACCGCAAAATTCGCATTCTTCCAATGTCGCTCCAAATTACATCCTGGCACAATCAAATTGCCTAATCTAATATCTTGATAACCTGCATTTTTCGCTATATGCCATAAGTATTCCATACTATCTTGACTAAAACTATTCCCAATCGCGAGTACTTTTAAACTTTTCATTGACCCCACTCCTTTTAAAAAATTTAGAAAGCAAGATATTATTGAAACAGTAAATAAGAGATATATTGCTATTATATTCGGATAGAAAAAGAAGGTTTAATTCATAGATTTCATTTTTTTACAATTATATCATAAATATTAAAGATGTTAAACAATTGTTAAAAATAATAACCCTCTCTTATCTAAAATAAGAGAGGGTTTTTTTTAGTCTTTTAATGCTAAATCCCCTGCAACTATCCACTTTTTATAGCGGAAGAAGAGATCAACTAAGTAAACTAAGACAATAGGTAATATGATTTGTAGAACAATAATAGTAGTAAATGTATAGAGGTTATAACCCATCGCATCCAATGTACCAAATTGACCAACTAACCCTGAGGTTCCCATGCCACTACCGATTTCCGTCGTTTTCATCTTAAAGACTAATGTTGAAACAGGACCCAAAATAGCTGATACAATAATTGTTGGTAACCAGATGATGGGTTTCTTTAAGATGTTTTTAAACTGTAACATTGAAGTACCAATCGCAATGGAAATTACTTCACCAATACTATTGTCTTTACGAGATTGAACCGCAAAACCTAACATTTGGACGCAACACCCAACTAAAGCAGCCCCACCGGCGATACCATTTAAATTAATCATAATCGCAATCGCAGCGCTCGATATCGGTGCGGTTAAAGCCATGCCCATGATAACGGATATAATAATCCCCATCAGGAAGGGTTGGTATTCCGTTGCATTTTTTATAAAGTTTTCTAACGCAGTCATGGCATAGCCAATAGGTTTGTGAATTAGTAACGCTATCCCAAAAGCGATGATACTCGTGAGTAACGGAACAAGTAGAATATCAATAGGAGTTTTCTTTCGAAGAATTAACCTACACCCTTCGATGGCAGCGATAGCTGTTAGGTAAACCACCATGGGATTGCCAGTCGCTGTCGTAACACCAATTCGTCCCCCAATGCCACCCGCTACCGCTCCAGCGATAAGGGAAAGACCCTGTAACCCTAAACTCCACGCTATACCTATTCCAATACCAATTCCCATAAAGGACTTTAAAATATCGCTTAAAGTAATTAACTCCTCAATGTGTGTTAACTTACCAATTTGACCAATAATAACCCCGATGATTAAAGTGGAAAAGAGCCCTAAGGCCATACCATTAAAGGTTTTCACAAAATAATCTAAAATGCGTTTGAATGTTTTCTTCTTTTCCATATACTACCTCGATTTAATGGATTTTGTTGGTTCCTTTAGTTCACAATTATAACATATTCTTATCTTTGTGAAACAAAAACAGTTCTTATTTTGTAGATAAAAACACTTTCATTTACATTATTCGCTAATAGTTTTGTTATTAAACGAGATAACAAGAAAATGGGGTACTATAACCCCATTAAGCGCATAATTAACTCTAAACCATCCACCACTTCTGATTGAATGATTTTTAAGTTTTTCTCCTCAGTATTAGGTAAAACCGTAATAAGACATTTGTTATCAATAATTTCACAACTAACAAAATCTTTACCTAGGAAATCTTTCGCAGCTTTTTGGATTAAACCGCGCGCCTTCTCAGCATATAAGAATTGCTTATACTGTGGTAATAAAGCTAAGACGATACGGTTAGTTTCATCTAATGATACATAATCAACATACTTCTTTAATTCAAACATCATTTATCCCCCTCGACATATTTTTCTTCATGTTTCAACAACCATTCTTTTACCCACGAACGGTCACCTGCGTATCCTATTAACTTACCGTTTTTCCCAATCACACGATGACACGGAATGATAATAGGGATGGGATTAGCTTTACAAGCACCACCAATAGCCCGCACTGCTCTAGCATTACCAATCTTATTTGCCACATCTTGATACGAACAGGTTTTTCCATAAGGAATCGTGCTTAAATATTGCCAAACTACAGATTGAAAACTACTTCCTTTTATGTCTAGTGGTACATCAAAGGTTTGTCTCTTTCCTTGAAAATATTCGGTTAATTGAGTAGTTACAGTTTTGCATCGTTCTTTATCTAATTTTAGGTTTGAATTTTGTTTAAGGTATATCTCCCAATCTTCCTTAAACAGTTCTATATTACACAATCCCTCGTCACTCATCACAATTAGGATTTCCCCAATTGGTGATGAGTAGATATCATACACTTTCATGCATACCTCTTCCTTTGATATCTTTATCTTTCATTATAACAGATTTTCACTTGAAAATATACCTCCGATAACGGTTAAAATCTTTTACTATACTTTCATAAGTTAGTACTATCTAAATCTTGTTGACAAAAAAATAAAAAATGATAAAATACAATAACATCGCAATTAAGGAGTAATCATCATGAAAAGAATACTGAAATACATGCTAATATCAATTTTCCTACAACTTGCATATTATTTTCTCTTTATACGACCCAACCTTAGCACCCATGGTTGGTACCATAATCCTATTAGTATTATAAGCATGATATTTTTTCTATATTTATTCATTAAAGAAAGTAAATACTCCTATGTAAGACAATTATCAACTTATCTACAACTAGTTGGCATCTGTCTTTCGACTGTAATTGTCATTAATTGTCTATTAGTTTATTTATCTTTATCAAATAATATTCTCACAGCATCCTTATATTTAGTAATCTATGATACCACTACACCATTATACACATCATCTATGTTAACTGATTTTGGGGTCTATCACTTTCTGATTTTACAGTTTATTATCTTTTTCTTCAATGTTTTCGTAATTATCGTGAAGAATGATGATTACTTCGCAAAAGTTAGATTTCGAAAAAGATATCGCCTAATTACGCTTATTCTATTTCTTAGCGTTATTTCCCTCTTATTTATTAATATTCACATTTTCTACTATAACATCTACTATATTACTGCGTTTTTCCTCTTTTGGTTAATCATGCCCTTTTTCTTTAGACTCTGTGATGCTTATTTCAACTTCATTCCTTATTTATGTGGTTTGATCATCACTGTCATGACCCAATGGATAATTTTAAATAAAATCGTACCGCAACTTAAATTGTTTGGTTATTATTATCAAGGATTATTTTAAAAGCCATCCACTTTTGGATGGCTTTTTATTAATCAACTAAATCAATCGTCCCTAATAATACATGGGCTAAACCAAATCCAATGATTCCCGCACTAACTAATGGCATTAGGCGTGTCATCATGTCTTGTTGCTTGCGTTGATTTCTAACCGTTAATGTTACACCTAAGGCAGTAACACCAGCACCAACAATGGTAGGGATTAACCCCTGTTTCATAGCCTCACTCCTTTGAAGTTAGATTCTACTATTAGTTTCTAGTTAATGATGGCACTTTATGCTTGGAAAAAGTTCTCTGCCAAATAGTCTCTAACTTCAAGAAGATTATTAAAACACTTAAATGTTTTATCTTTTACTTCTTCGTTTGGTTCAATCATGTCGGGAATCATGATTGGCATCATTTTCCCATTATAACTTGCGATGATACCAGCGATGGAGTCTTCTAACACCATTGTCTTAGTAGGTCGACAACTTAGTTTTTCACAGACTTTAAGAAAGATTTCGGGGTCGGGTTTCGATTTAGTTATTTCATCCCCACATAAGATAATATCAAAATAAGGTACTAAATGATGAAGATTTAATAGTTTATATGCTCTTTCTCTATTGGTTGACGTTGCGACTGCTTTTTTCACTGGCTTGTCTTTTAAAAAATTTAATAATTCAAGTAACCCTGGTTTTAAAGCTAAGCCTTTTTCCTTGATAAGTTTGTCCATCTCTTGATATCTTTCTTTTTTTAACTCTTCAAAAGGGAAATCCTTACCATATTTTTCTAAACATAATGTTTTTATGCGTTCTTCATTTGAACCAATGAGTTTACGATAAAACTCAAAATTTATTTCATGTCCATGCCTACCTAATACCGCTTGCCAAACTTCATATGCAAGGCGTTCTGAATCAAATATTAAACCATCCATATCAAAGATGATTAATTCAACTAATTTACCTACTTTACAAGATGTCTCCATGGCGAAAAATAACCACCTACTGTTGATACTTCATTAATAACAATCATCGCTTGGGGATCAATGCTTTGAATACGTTTAATGAGTTGCGGCTTGCGCTTGCGATCTGTATAAACCATGAGTACTAAGC
>JAAZCR010000029.1 GCA_012513195.1 Bacilli bacterium
AACGAGCTTGAACTTTTAGTGGAGCAGCATACGTTGATTTTCTCTCTTTACATTCTTTTATACTTAATCTAGGTTCATCGAATGAATAATCACCAATTTCTAGTGATAAAGAACCAGAAAAATTATCTACAGGAAATAATTCATCTAATACTTCACGTATTCCAACTTCGATAAAGTCCTTATACGAACTTTTTTGGATTTCAAAAACAAGTAGATAAAAGAACGGTACAAGGTGAAATTGAAAAGTGTCTCTCTACGATTCACAAAGAGCCTTGTAAAATTGTCGGCTCAGGTAGAACTGACGCACAGGTTCATGCCTATGGACAAGTATTTCATTTTGACACTCACCTTGATATTAAAGAAGAAAACTGGAAGAATGCATTAAATGCTTTGCTTCCTAATGACATCTATATTAGAGAAGTAGAAAAGGTAGACAATGAATTTCATGCTCGCTATAGTGCCAAAAAGAAAGAGTATCGTTACTACCTAACTACTGCAGAATACAATCCTCTTAGACGGAACTACATCAGTTTCTTAAAACAAGATGTAGATATTGATAAAATGCGGGAAGCTTTAAAACATTTTGAAGGAACGCATGATTTTACTAGTTTTACTCCTACTAACAATAAAGTAAAAGATAAAGTCAGAACCATTTATGAAACACACTTAAATGTTCATGATAAAGATTTAGAATTTATCTTTATCGGTAATGGCTTCTTGCAATATCAAGTGCGGATAATGATGGGGCTAATCATTGAGATAGGTTTAGGTAAAAAGGAAATTGAACTCATTGATTATCTTTTTGAACATCATGAGCGGTTTAAGGCTGAGTATACTGCTCCACCGCAAGGATTATATCTATGGAAAGTTTATTATTAAACGTAAGGTAACTTACGTTTTTTTGTTTTTTTAATACTTTTTATTAGCTATTTCGACATTTTTTTTATTATAATTAAATTGAACACATTTTCTTTTTAGAGCGAGTGATTTTCATGATTTTCTATAATGGTGTAATTTACACAATGGACAATAAAAAAGTTGTTCAAGCTGTTAAAATTCAAGGAGATAAAATTATTAAGACGGGTACTAATACGGATATCTTAAATATGAAAGAACCTCATGAACTTGTGATTGATTTAAAGAATAAAACAGTGCTTCCAGGTTTTAACGACAGTCATATGCATTTATATGGATTTGGCATACATTTAGATACTGTCAATCTTAGTAAAGCAAAATCAATTGCGGATATTATTAACGAAGGAAGAAGTTATATTGAAACTCACAATATTCCATCATATCAATGGATACAGGGAAGAGGTTGGAATCAAGATTATTTTCAAGATGATAAGCGATATCCCACGAAAGTTGATTTAGACAAGATTTCTACTTCATATCCCATCATTTTTTATCGCGTATGTGGGCATATTGCGGTTGTTAATTCAAAAGCTTTGGAAATATGTAACATCAATGAAAACACTAGTCAAGTTGAAGGGGGAGAATTTGATTACGATTTAGGGATATTTAAAGAAAATGCCTTAAGTTTAATTACTGACAAAATTCCTAAACCTACGGTTCAAAAGATTAAAACAACCCTTTTAAAAGCTTTAGCTTACGCAAATAGCAAAGGTATTACATCAATTCAATCCGATGATTTATCACACGCAGGAAATTTTCAAGATGTTTTACAAGCTTATCATGAACTTCACGATGAAGGTAAGTTGACTGGTCGCATTTATCAACAATGCTTACTAACTAAAGAGGAATTAACAACTTTTCTATCCTTAGGATATAAAACTGGTGTTGGAGATCATTTCTTTAAAATCGGTCCTTTGAAGATTTTAAGTGATGGCACACTAGGAGCACGAACAGCGGCACTTAGAATGCCATACCATGATAATCCTCAAGCAACAGGGATGTTGTGTTATTCTGAAGAAGAGCTTGAAGATTTAATTCATTATGCTCATGAAAATGGCATGCAAATTGCGATTCATTGTATTGGTGATCGAGCATTAGATGTTGTGTTAAATTGTTTTAAGAAGTTATCCTCATTAGATAATAGACGCCATGGTATCGTACATTGTCAAATTACTGATTATGAATTGATAGAAAGAATGAAAAATCTTCATCTCTGTGCTTATATTCAGCCCATCTTTTTAAATTATGATTTACATATCGTTGAAAAGCGAGTTGGTAAAGCATTGGCTAGCACTTCATATGCCTTTAAAACAATGCTTGATAAAGGAATAAAAGTGGCATTAGGTACCGATTGTCCAGTTGAAGAAATTAATCCTTTACCTAACATTTATTGTGCTGTCACCAGATGTGATTTACAAGGATTTCCTCAAGGAGGATGGAATCCACAAGAAAAATTAAGCATTTATGAGGCAATTTATGCTTATACTTTAGGTGGTGCTTATACATCCTTTGAAGAACATCTTAAGGGAAGTCTAACAGAAAATAAATTGGCAGATATGGTCGTATTAAATGAAAATCCTTTTACTGTCGCAGTCGATAATCTTAAAGACATAGAAGTTTTAATGACTATTGTAGGGGGAAAAATCGTTTATAATAATTATTTCTAAAGTTATCTTCCTGACTTTAGACGATTCTTTTCGTAAATTAATGGTAGATATAGACAGAAAGAGGGGTTGTCGCGACTGTGCGTAGAAATATTTTCTATCTAATTCTTGGATTTGTTATATCAGTTAGTTTACTATATGGAATAACAC
>JAAZCR010000243.1 GCA_012513195.1 Bacilli bacterium
AGTTGGTGCAGCAATTGGTGGATCAATAGGATTTGGAGCAACTGTTTATAAAGATTATAAAGATGATGGACGTATATTCAATGGAAGTATTGGTGCCGATACCTATCTTGGATATACGCTAGGTGGAGCAGTTGCTGGTGCTGGGATAGGGGTTGCTGGTGCATTAGGGGCTGCAGCTGGAACAGCAACATTATTAGGGTCAAGTGCAACTTTATTTTCAGCTGGAGGTACAAGTATAACATTTGGTTCAGCCCTGGCGATGGGTACAGGTATCTCATTCGCTACTGGAATGGCTGGGTATTCTATAAGAGCAGGTATTAACTCAAAAGAAGATTATGATTTTGGAACAATGTTGAGTGAAGGTACATTTAACGCATTAAATGGTGCATTGACTGTTTTTGGTGGATATTTAGTTGGAGTAACTGGTTTTCGAGCTGATTATGCAAGTAAATTATTATCTAGAAAAACAGATGTACTTATTAGACCTATTATTCAAAATTATTATACATTTGGATTAAAGATAGGGCTAGGAATTTTGAAAAATGAATTAATATATGGATAAAGGGGTGAATCATGATGAAGAAAAACACTTATACTAGTTTGTTAAAAACTTTCTCATTATTAATGACATCATTCTTAGAAATTATATTTGGAATATCACTACTTCTTTGTTTCTTACTTGATTCTCAAAAAACATTGAAAATAGGGTTCTCTATAATTATTATTAGTCTGATATTATTTCAATATGTTTTTCTGTTTTAAATAGATCGCTTCTTTAGTTATTATGGTAAAAACAAAATCATTATTACAAAAGATCATATTAAAACAAAAAAAGGTGAAATATATATAAGTGAGTCAACTAAAGTATTATATTCTCCAATCAATTTCTGGAATCTAGTATATCAGTGCCCGGGGGAACTAGTTGTTATCAAGAATGGAAAGAAAATAATGCTAGGATGGTTTACTAAACGAGAAATTAGGAAGATTATGGAGTTTTTACCAAATATAGAATTTGTGTAGTTAACATTAGATACTTAATATTTTTGGATATATGATATGATGTCAATAAACCGGACCGAAAAACATAAAATTTTAAGCTGTTAATTTAAGCTGCTTTATAAATTGATTTGGTGTTAGATATCCTAAACTTTGGTGAATTCTTTGAGTATTGTAGAATCCAAAATTATAGGAAAATACAAGCTTTTGCGCATGTTTCAAATCCTTGATGTTGTGCAGATACAAACATTCTCGCTTAATCGAAGCATGATAGGATTCTATAATAGCGTTATCATACGGGTATCCTTTTGCGCTATATGAAGCAATGACTTCATTTTTTTCAAGGAGTGTACGATATCTCTTTGAAGTATACTGTGATCCGCGATCACTATGAACTAGTTGAATACTTGGGTACAATTTTAGTAACTTTTCTGTGTTACCACTGACGAACTCATCATCCATCTTTTTTGAAACATCGGAATGAAGAACTTGTCTGCTCATTACATCCATAAACGTAATCTGATAGACCCAATGGTCTTTCTGGGTGTAGACGTAGGTTATATCCGTGACAACATGTGTATACGGATCTGTAATCGTCTCATCTTTCAAATGATTGACTAACGTTTCATCGTTACTACTACTTGTCCGTTTTGGACGATATACCGTTCGATAGACGGACCGGATGTTTAGTTGTCTCATATAATTACCGACGGTTCTTTCTGAGATTGTTATATCCTTTTTTTCCAGTACTTTCTTGATCTTTCTAGCTCCATAAATACGATTGGATTGCTTCCATATTCTCATTATTTTACCTTTAATCCGTTCACGTTTCTTGGCACTCTCACTAGGCTTACGGTTGATATAATCAAAGTAACTCGATTTAGCTAACTTAACCGCCCAAAGTAGTATCTTTAAGGAGTGCTCATTTCTATACTTTTCTATGAATTGAACCTTCTTCTCAATTGGAGTTAGAGCTATTTGACTGAAAATATGGAGATGCACTTTTTTAGGACTTCTTTCTCCTCGCGTAAACGAGCCATTTCCTTCTTCATTTTAGCGATATCTTCGTTAATGGTTACTTCACCATTATCAGTAGTAATCGTTCGATACTTCTTTATCCAAGAGTAAGTTGTTGGTTCACTGATACAATACTCTATTATTAAGTCTTTAACAGGTTTTCCACCTTCATAGAATTCTACAATCATCTTCTTAAATTCGACATCATATCTTTTCATACTGGACTTCCTCTCTTTATTGACTAATGTATTATACTGACTTTATATTTTCAAGTCCAGCATTAATTCTAACATCAAAGTGAGTATTATGTTCATTCAAAAAATAATATTGATTTAGATATAGGAGATAATATAACTTTTACAACTGTTCCATTTCATTTTTATAACGGACACCGATTACCTATTGTAGAATTAGGAGGTGATAATGAAGTTTTGTTAAATTTTAAAGATGGGAAAGAACATTTAATTGAGTGGGTAAATACAAATATTAAATAAATATGAGAAATAACTACTAGCAGTTTAGGGCAATTCTCTATGATAACAAGAGAGTTGCTCTTATTACATATATAATGAATTTTAGGTTCTTTGTCAAATGGTGTGGGTAAGAATTTTCATCCATAACCCTGACATAGTTTTGAGAGTGGTTTAGGTTAAGTACTTAAGCCACTTTTATTTTACAATGACCTTGTGTGATTAGTATTCGGTAAGCGTCAAAGCTACCGCTTGTTCGATGAGGGTGAGGTTCGGTATAATGGAATTGGTACCCTTCTAGTGGATAATCTCCAATTTATGCTGAAGAATATGGTACGAATTACTATTATAATCATCATGGTAACGTTTCAAAAATTGTACGACCCGGAATCAATAATGACACGGAAATCGAATATCATGAGGATGATGTAAATTTTGATGATAGTAACAACAATCATAAAATTAAATCCATAAAACAAGGGGATATCGAATACACGTCTGAATATGATGGAGTAGGACGGATTATTTCATCGATAAATCCAAACAACGTGAAACAAACATTTAAATATGATTCTTATGGAAATGTTTTAACGACACGAATAGGTGATTCAAATTGGTTTGAAATAAAAACGACCTATAGTCATTATGGAAATTACGTTGATAAAGTAGTAGATGAATTTGATAATATCATTGACTATAACTATAATCCAATTACAGGTCTATTGCAAAGTGTAATTGATCCCAAAGGAAATACTACTCATTACAATTACGATGCCATAGGTAGACTAATAGAAGTCGTAAAAGGTAATGCATCAGCTACTTATATTTATGAGCAGAATTTATTAAAAGAAATCCAAGTAAACGGATATACCATTCGACTTAATTATGATCAGTATAATCGTATATCATCCATCAATATCGGTAATTTTAGACTTGCACAATATCGATATGAAACAGAACTGGATCAATACGGAAATTTAATTGAAACAAATAAGTTAAAGGAACAAATATACGGAAATGGAGATAAAATTAAATTTGAATACGATGATGAAGATCGGATAAAAGCGGTATTTGTGAATAGTAGTACGATACCAAGATATGAGTATGAATACGATTCTTTAGGTAATATAGCTGTATATATTGACCATTGGAATAGCAAGACCTACTTTTATAACTATGATTTAGTCGGAAGATTAATCACTATAACTGATGAACAGAATAATTCAATTTCATATGAATATGATAAAGATTTAGGTCATTTAAATTTACTTACTTATAATTTGAATCATATCATTCGAAGCATTCATTATGACTATAATCTAGATACTGGGCAATACGATCAAACAAGTTATAATGTTAATGGAACAAATGTTATAAAAGATTATACTTATGATTCATTAGGAAGACTAGAACAGACGATACCAATTATGGGTCAACCGAAATCGATCGAACAGTTTATGAATTCTTTGGTGGCTCAGAAGTCAAAAATGGTAATTCTTCAACACGGATTAAAAAGATTACTGTCAATGGTCGAAGTTATGAATTTACCTATGACAAAAATGGAAATATTACACGGATTAATGACAGCAAACGTGGTATTATTCAATATAAATATGACGTGCTCAACCAACTAATCCGTGAAGACAATCCTGTTGCAAATAGAACTTATGTCTATAAATATGATAATAATGGTAATATTACACGCTATGAATCTTATCAATATACGTTAAATGACAATATTACAACATCTGTCATCGATTGGATTGACTATTATTACTACTATGATACAGAATGGACGGATGTATTAACCGTATTTTCTGGAAGGTTACATGGACAGTATATTTATCAAGAGTACTATTATGATAACCAAGGAAATCCAAAAACTGGTTTAGGTGAATATAACAGAGATTATGTTTGGGAAGGCAGACAATTAGTACAAATTAATAGTAATATTTTTTATAAATATAATGATGCAGGGATACGGACAGAGAAAGTTGTTAATGGAGTTAAAACTGAATACATCGTAGTTGGTAATCGTGTAGTCTATGAGAAAAAAGGGAATGAAGTCATCTATTACACATATGATGTAGATGGAACAGTTATTAGTTTTAACTATAATGGTAATGAATATTTCTACACCCAAAACATTTTTGGTGATATAATTGAAATAAAAGATGAATACGGAATGGTCTTAGTCGAGTACGAATACGATGCATGGGGTAATATCATATATATAAAAGATGATTCAGGTTCATTACAACTGTCAAAAGTTAACCCCTATCGTTATCGAGGGTATCGCTATGACGAAGAGACAGGCTTGTACTATCTCAACAGTCGTTATTATAATCCTGAGATTGGTCGGTTTTTAAATGCGGATGGGTTAATAGGACCTGTAGGAGATATTCTTGGTCATAACATTTATGCATATAC
>JAAZCR010000244.1 GCA_012513195.1 Bacilli bacterium
AGTTAGCACAGGTGGAGTTAAATCTTCCTTTACATTTACATAGATTTCTTTAACATCGTGAAAGTCACCAATCAGTAAACTAATAACAACTTTATATCTTCCTACCCGATTAAGGTCCACTTGGTAATCATGAATCTGAATCGCCTGCTTATCATAGTTTACCTTATTGCCACATCTATCTACTACCGTAAAATAGTTGTAATAATTTGGTATATCCCCATTTAAGTAAACATCTATTTCCGTTTGTTTTAACTTAATCTCATAACCATCACAATCTAAAGCTTTAACATAATAATAATTATTACTTATAAGAAACCCACATAACATAACTAATGCGATGAATATTTTCTTCATAGTATCCTCCTTACGCATTAGTTATGTCGCCAATTTCATTTCATAGGAGTATTTTATAATATTTATGGTAAAAATGTTGGTGGTTTTTGTCTAAGGAATCAAAAAAGAGTGATTATTTTGTTTTAATAATCACTCTTTTACTTCTATTTTGCTTCAAACCAATTATGACCGTAACTAATATCCACTTTTAATGGTACTTTTAAATCTACTGCATGTTCCATTTCTTCTTTAACGATTTGTTTCATGATTTCTAACTCATCTTTTTTAACATCAAAAATCAGTTCATCATGCACTTGAATAATTAATTTGGACTTAAGTCTTTCTTTCTGCATGCGATAATAAACATTAATCATCGCAATCTTGATAATATCAGCAGCACTACCTTGGATGGGCGCATTCATGGCGGTGCGTTCGCCGAAACTGCGTTCTGCATAATTTTTACTATGAATTTCGGGGATATATCGACGACGTTTAAAGATGGTCTCGACATAACCATTTAACTTGGCTTGATGGACGATAGTATCCATGAAATCCTTAATACCTGGATAGGTAGTTAAATATTTATCAATAAAGACTTGTGCTTCCTTCGGTGAGATACCTAAGTTTTCTGATAAGCCAAATGCACTAATCCCATAGATACTCCCAAAGTTAACTGCCTTTGCTTGTCTACGCATCAAAGGTGTTACTTCTTCTTGGCTTACACCAAAGACGTCCATGGCAGTCTTAGTGTGAATATCTAAATCATGTTTAAAGGCTTGGACGAGATTTTCTGCTTCTGATAGATGGGCAAGTACCCTTAACTCAATTTGGGAATAGTCGGCTGATAAGATATAATCACCTTCGCAACTTGGCACAAAACATTTTCGGATTTCGCGACCTTCTTCATATCTAATAGGGATGTTTTGAATATTAGGTTCTGTGGATGATAATCTACCCGTCGCGGTTAATGCTTGGTTAAAGATAGTATGAACTTTTTCATCAGGATATATAAGTGGCACTAATCCCGTTACATAGGTATTGTACAGTTTACTGATAGTGCGGTATTCCATTATTTTTTCAATAATGGGATGTTCATCGTATAGTTTCTCTAATACATCGATATTAGTCGCATATCCTGTTTTTGTCTTCTTTACCACAGGTAATTTTAAATCTTCAAATAATACTTCTCCTAGTTGCTTTGGTGAATTGATGTTAAAGGTCTTATTCGCATAACGGTAGATTTCTTGTTCTATACTATCTAATCGTTTTTCTAAGTTTTGCCCAATTTCCATTAATACATTTCGATCAATTTTAATGCCCGTATATTCCATATCCGCTAGCACAGTTGATAGTGGCAGTTCTAGTTCCTTATAGAGAGCTAATTGATCATTTTCTTGGAGTTTATTTAGTACTAATGGTTTAAGTTTTCGTACCGCTAACGCTTTTTCGACCGCAAATTTCGCAACCGTATCTTCATCAGGTTTATGGTATTTAGTATTTTTACCATAAACCTCTTCTTCATATTGCACATCTAAGTAATTGAAGTGACTCGCAATCACGCGAATATCATCTTTCGAAATAGCTGGATTAACGATGTATGCGGCGGTAAGTAAATCAAAACCAACACCCTGTAAATCAAAACCATGCCACATTAATGCTACTTTAGCTTTCTTTAAGTCGTAAGTGTCTTTAATAATATTATGGTCTCTTAAGAATAAATCTACGTGCAAACTTTGATTGAAAAGGGTAAAGGGAATATAGAAATTACCTTTTTCATTTACGACAGCCATCCCTAGAATTTCACATTGGTGATAATTCTGACCAAAAACTTCAATAATAATACTAGAGTTATTAATTAAAACTTTTTCTAACTCATTAGGATCACTAATAATTTGATAATGAATCGTATGCTTGACTTGGGTATCTTGCTTATTTATATTTAATCGTTTAATTAACGAATGAAAATCTAAGCTTAAGAAAAATTCCTTTAAAACATCATAATCATAACCCTTATACTCCGTATCAGGTAGTTTAATTTGGATTGGGGCATCACGATTAATAGTAGCAAGTTTCTTACTTAATAACGCAAGTTCTTTATTACTTTCTATCCGCTCTTGGAGTTTTCCTGTTAATTTATCTGTGTTATTAATTAAGTTTTCTACAGATCCAAACTCTTGTAACAGTTGTAAGGCGGTTTTTTCGCCCACACCAGGAATACCAGGAATATTGTCACTGGCATCACCCATTAAACCTTTTAAATCGATGATTTGACTAGGAACGAGTCCTAATTCTTGTTTTAATTCTTCAGGATCATATTTTTTCGTTTCCGTTAATCCTTTTTGTGTTAAACTAACATGCACTTTCTCACTAACTAATTGGAGTAAATCCCGATCACCAGAAATAACTTCTATTTCATCAAAGTCCGCAATTTCTGCTTGTTTTGCTAGCGTACCGATAATATCATCAGCTTCATATAGTTCTAACTCATAACGTTTGACATTTAAAGCATCAAGCAATTGCTTAGCAATGGGTATTTGAAGCAACAAATCATCGGGAACTGGTTTACGCGTACCTTTATATTCACCATACTCTTCATGTCTAAAAGTCGTCTTCCCGGCATCAAAGGCCACTAAGAGATGGGTAAACTCATAATTTTCAATAATATTCAAAAGCATATTCGCAAAGGCATAGACTGCATTAGTAGGTAAACCTTTCGAACTACGCATGAGGTTTCCCCGCATAGTCGCATAAAAAGCACGGAAAAGTAAACTATTACCATCAACTAATATGAGTTTTTTCATATTCTCACTCCTTGTAAACTACGTTTTTATTGTACCATAATTTTCAAAAAAATAAACAAAGGAGTACGATTATGGCTCGATTTAGTAAATTATTTCTTGTAGTTATGTTTAGTCTTTCTACTTGTTCATATTATAAATCCACAAATACAACTTTTACTTCCTTAGGATATAGTGATGCTGATATAGCTTATTTAAGAAGCATCTATCAGAATGATTTAAACTTAATCATCGAGCATCAAATTAATCGGAATGATCTATTTACCTATCTTAAAATAGATAAACTAACCATCGAAGAAATCATTAAAAGTGAAGAAATAAGAAAAAAAGAAAACATTTCTCATCTAGCCGCGTTAAATCTTTTGCATCATCCTTATATCATGAAGGAGTTCTATAAATATCCCCAACCAGCATTAAATAAAGATTCCTACTTAATTCTTGTGAATAAGAATTATTATTTAGATGAAAATTACATTCCTTCAGATTTAGTATTTGCGGAAGGTGCTTATCAACTAATTGATGATGAATCCCGCTATTATCTTAGAAAAGCTGCTTATGAAGCATATCTTGAGCTTCAACAAGATGCACGAAAACAAGGCTTATACCTCTATTTATCGAATGGTTATCGCAGTTATCAAAAACAAACTAAACTCTATAATGATTATCTATTAAATGGTAATGAACCAGATCACTATAGTGCTCGTCCTGGATTTAGCGAGCATCAAACTGGTCTTGCTTTAGATATTACCTGTGCTGCCAATAATTTTTTACTTACTGAAGATTTCGCTAATACTTTAGAAGGAAAATTCGTACACGAAAATGCCCATAAGTATGGTTTCATCATTAGATATCCAAAAGATAAAGAGCATCTTACTGGATATATGTATGAACCTTGGCATTTGCGGTACGTTGGTATAGAACATGCGAAAATTATCTATGAACAGAACATAACATTAGAAGAATACTTAATAAATTATACGTATATAAAAAAACAATAATAAAATCAACTGATTTTATTATTGTTTACTTCTTAAATGATGTAATTGGTGATTAATGATATCTAATACTTCTTCCGCATTTTCAATATTATTAAAACCTATCTCTATTAATCTTTCATCATCAAACTCAATATCAAAAACAATAGTACCATTATCAAAAATGGAACGTTTTAAGCGTAAGATTTTAATCATGGGATAGAGTTTCGAGTAGATGATGCGCTTTTTACGGGAGTTAAATATTAATAAACGGTTGCTGGTGATACAATAGAAAATATCACTCATTTTACGATAATAACGATGGGTATATAACGCAAAGTATAAAACAAAAACGATAATAATGATAATTAATGTTATAGAAAACCAATCATCAATGATGTTAGTAGTCTTACCACTAATTAGGCGAAATACTAATAAAATGATTAGACTTATTAACGCTAAACCAACCGTTGACAAAAAAGAAATATTGGGAATTAGACGGGGTTTCCCACGCCATAAAACTTCTTCATTAGGTTCAATTGATTCATAGAGTAAATCGATTTCCGCCTTTTGAAACTTCCGCATTGCACATCCTCCGTTTCTAGGTTAATTATACTACATTTTCGCAAAATTTCCATCTTATTCCTTTCGGATGTGCAATTTTATTTTATTTAAAGCACTTTTCGCATTGATTTTCGCTTCTAAAGGGGTCTTCCCCGTCGCAATTACGCGGGCATAACGATGCCCCATCGAAGTGGGTAGATAAATCCAACTACCCTTTTTTGGTTTGACATAGACACTTATTACTCCTTCTGATTCTAAAGCACATTGCTTGCCTGTCACCTTAAATAATTTACCACTAATCGGACTTACTAAATAGGCCGCATAAATCGGTAAACTAATTCGTGGAGTAAGATCAACATCTAATCCTAGAGCTAGTTTTAATGTTTCTTTCACAAGATTAATCCCTAAACTATACCGAATCATCTCATTCATCCCGCTACCCGCAATACGCGGATTAATCTCAATGAGTTTCCATTGTTTATTAATATAACGAAGTTCTAAGTGACATGTACCATTTTCTAATTCAAAGTGCTTAATAATATCATTTACCGTAGATTTTAATCGCTCATAAAACTCTTTATCATAATCATAATGCAAACTATAACCTACGACAATTGAACGACCATTATACATGTAGATATCTTGTTCAATTACCGCGATGATATGAACTTTTCCCTTAATAACCATCGTTTCTACTAAATACTGAGGACCATTTAAATACTCTTCTAATAAAATATATTTCACTCTATTATTAAGCAAGTAATCCATTCTTTCAAAAAACTCAAAAGTATTCTTTACGAGAAATACTTCCTTGCTACCTGTCGATAAGGGATTCTTTACCACTAGGGGCATATGAGTAAAGATTTCTTGATCCAATATATTTCCGCGAATGTTGAGAATGCGATAATAAGGGTTATATGGTGTTCCTCTTAAACATAGTCTACTTAGAATTTTATCCTCCATCCACTTATAACTTACCGTCGTGAATCTTCCCACACCAAACTCATCCGCAAGTAGACTGGCATGATATACATCACCATCGTTGAATGAGATAATGGCATCAATTTCATATCCGTCTTTGATTAGACTTTGAATTTTATTACGAAGGTAGTTAAGATTTTTAGTATCTCCATAGATCATTTTCGTCACTTCTGGAAACTCATCTCTATTCTCATATATGCTTAAACGATCTGTAAACAATATCACTGCATAACCTAATTCTTTAGCCGCCAATAAGGCATCCCGACTTGATCCTGATTTTTGGGTATTCAGGAAGACAATCGCCTTCATCCCTTTCACCTTCTTTGGGCAAGGTACTTAGCGTATCTAATCATATTCTTTACCACATCAAGTTCTAAGTAAAAAATGGGTGGGCAACCAGGACGGTAATTAATTTCAAATACCCATATTTTCTCCTTTTCATCCATTCCCACATCGATCCCTAAT
>JAAZCR010000030.1 GCA_012513195.1 Bacilli bacterium
CAACATTAAGCGCAATTAAAGTTATGATTTTCACAATGCCAGTGATGACTTTGGCGATGAATATTACCACTCTTGCGGTTGTTTGGTTTGGTGGTAAGCAAGTAATTGCTGGTAATATGTCAACTGGTACCTTGTTTGCCTTCGTTAACTATGTAATGCAAATACTCTTTTCACTACTAATGGTATCTTTTATTATTCTTAATGGGTCTCGTACACTAGCTAGTGCTAAGCGGGTAGATGAAGTGCTTCGTACCGACATTGATTTAACAGATGAAGATGCTTTATTTAAAGATAGTACAATAAATAAAGGTCGAATTGAATTCAAGAACGTTCACTTCAAGTATTATAAGAATAATGAAAAATGGGTTTTAGAAGACATTAATCTTACTATAAATCCAGGAGAAACTGTTGGTATTATTGGTTCTACAGGTAGTGGAAAATCAACACTAGTTCAGTTAATTCCTCGTTTATATGATGTTGATAAAGGTGAAGTCTTAATTGATGGTATAAATGTTAAGGATTATTCATTGAAACATCTTCGTGATGCGGTTGGTATTGTCCTCCAAAAGAATGTCCTCTTTAGTGGCACAATTAAAGAGAACCTGCTCTGGGGTGATGAAAACGCTAGTGATGAAGAAGTAGAAAAATACGCTAAAATTGCGCAAGCACATAATTTCATCACTTCATTTGAAAAAGGATATGATACAGAACTTGGTCAAGGTGGGGTTAACCTCTCTGGGGGACAAAAACAACGCTTGTGTATTGCCCGTACCTTGCTTAAGAAGCCTAAGATTTTAATTCTTGATGATAGTACAAGTGCTGTTGATACAGCTACCGAAGCACGCATTCAAGAAGCCTTTAAGAATGAACTACAAGGTATGACAAAAATCATTATTGCCCAACGGATTTCTTCCGTTATCAATTCCGATAAGATTGTAGTATTAGATGATGGCAAGATTGCTGGCGTTGGTAAACATGATGATTTAATCAATACATGTCAAGTTTATTCCGAAATCTATTACTCACAAGTAGACAAGAAGGAGGTCCTAGCATGAGTCACAATGAAGCACGGAAAGAAAGTTTAATGAAAAGATATGGCAGACAATCAAGCAATATTGGTGGCAAAGGTGGTTTCCGTGGACCTCGGGGAAGAATGGGTTTCGGAAAACCAAAAAATGCACGTAAAACCATTGGTAGATTATTTAGATATATTGGTAAAGACTATCGATTAGTTATTATCGTATTAATTTTTACCCTCATCGCTAGTGTATCAAGTTTGTTGGGTAGTTACCGATTACGTCCAATTATCAATAACTTGGTCAATAAAGATTATACCGTTGAACAAAAAATACATAACCTGCTTCTCGGAATAATCGTGATTGCGGTAATTTACTTAGTTGGTGTTGTTAGCACTTATTTCCAACAACGCATAATGATTAGCGTATCCCAAAATGCGCTTATCAAGATTCGTAAAGATTTATTTACGAAGATGCAAAAATTACCATTAAGGTATCATGACACTCATACCCATGGGGATTTAATGAGTCGATTTACTAACGACTTAGATGCAGTTGGCGATATGCTTAATAATACTTTACCACAAGTTTTTTCAGGAATTATTACCTTTTTTGGTACCATCATATTGATGTACACAATGAATTGGCTCTTAGCCACGATTATTATTGTGACAATTCCATTCTTTGCATACGTAGGTAACTTGATTGGGAAAACGAGCCGTAAATATTATCTCGAACAACAACGTTCACTTGGAGCGTTAAACGGATATATTGAAGAATCCATATCTGGTCAAAAAGTAATTAAAGTATTTAATCACGAAGGTACTACTATTGAAGAATTTAATATCCTTAGTGATGATTTACGACACACACAACGTAAAGCCCAATTCTTTGGTGGTATCATGGGACCTGTAATGGGTAACTTGAGCCAAGTAAGCTATGCGATTACAGCGACCGTTGGTGGTATTCTTGTTCTTTTTGGTAAACTAGATTTAGGTGCTTTACAAGTATTCGTTCAAAACTCAAGACATTTCTCTCGGCCAATCAATGAATTATCCCAACAAATGAACATAATATTTGCGGCATTAGCAGGTGCCGAACGAGTATTTGAAGTTATGGATGAAGAAGCTGAAGTACAAGGTTCAGAAAATGCGATTGAAATCAGTTCACCTTATGAACCTAAGTTCAATACACGTGTTATTAAAGGTGAAGTAGTTCTTAAGAATGTAACCTTTGGATATCTACCAGATAAAGTAGTACTTAAGAATATAAATGTAACTGCTAAACCAGGGCAAAAGATTGCGTTTGTAGGCTCAACAGGGGCAGGAAAAACGACAATAACTAACCTCATTAACCGGTTTTATGAAATTGAACAAGGTAAGATTACAATTGATGGTATTAATATAAAAGATATTAAGAAAGACGCTTTAAGAAGAAACATCGCGATGGTGCTTCAAGATACCCATCTATTCTCAGGAACTGTTAAAGAAAACATCAGATATGGTAGATTAGATGCGACAGATGAAGAAGTAATTGAAGCTGCGAAAATCGCTTGTGCGCATTCCTTCATTGAACGCTTACCAAATGGATATGACACTGTTCTTGAAGGCGATGGCGCAAACCTTAGTCAAGGTGAACGCCAACTTTTAAACATCGCAAGAGCAGCAATTTCTAAAGCGCCAATCCTCATTCTTGATGAAGCTACTAGTTCAGTAGATACAAGAACAGAAAAACTGATCGAAAAAGGTATGGACCAACTAATGAAGAATCGAACTACGTTCGTTATTGCCCATAGATTATCAACTGTACGCAATGCGGATAAAATTATCGTACTCGAACAAGGTCAAATTATCGAAGAAGGTACTCATGAAGAACTATTAGCTTTAGGTGGCAGATATTATGAGTTATATACTGGTTTAGTTGAATTAGATTAATCCACTTAACTTATTTATTAATACATAAAACAAAAACTAACAAATTAATTCAACAATAAAAATGATAATAATATTTTATTATCTACTTAATAAATCAAAAGGCACTATTAAAAGTGCCTTTTGATTTATGCATATTTATTGCTAATGAAATGCTATCTAAAGATAGTATAATATAATTGTATAAATAAAAACGAAGTCATGATGTAAACGCTAAATAAAGATAAATATGACATCCAGATATATTATATTAATGCTTAAAAATTAGTAGATACTATATAACATTAGCACTAATAGAGTTTATAAATATGATTTTATAAGCCAAAAGTGGTATTCTAATTGGGGGTTTGAGTATATTACTTATTTTATAAATCATTTATAATAATTATATAGGTTGCGTCAATAATTATGTGTAAATGATTTTATA
>JAAZCR010000245.1 GCA_012513195.1 Bacilli bacterium
CAAAAAATTAAGCAAAATGAAACTGCTGATGATGTTTATGCATTTGCATATGACTCATCTGCTAACGCCTTCATTACTTTAACAAGACAATGGGGCGGCACCTATACATCCATTGGTTCAGATGGTAAACCAATACTCAACTTTGCGACTGATCCAAAGGTAGAGGAAATGCTCAATTTCTTCATTAACCTTCATAATAACAATTACTTCACTTTACCAAAAGAATGGGAACAAGATTATGCAAGTGAAATGTTCATTCAAAAGAAAGTCTTCATGACAGTTGGTTCCATTGCTGGTATTACCTATAACGTACCAAAAGACAACTCATTTGAAATTGGTGTTGCACCAATTCCATATAAGACTGAAGAAACTAAAGCAGTTATCCAACAAGGTACTAACGTCATGATTATGAAGAATGCTACACCTTATGAAAAACTTTATGCATGGTTATTCATTAAGTACTTAACAAGTACTGATGTAACAGTTGACTGGGCAATGAAATCAGGTTACTTACCAGTAAGAGAAAGTGGCTATAATTCTGAAAGGTATCAAAACTTCTTAGCATTCACTGAAGAATATCAAAAATCAGAAGAATTAAGACAATTAGCTATTGATCGTTGGAACAGTAAACCTGCAAATGCTAATAAGACAATAACTGAACAAGATATCCAAAATGAAATCCGCGACTTAAAATACATCTCAATGGCAGCGAATGCAGCATATCAACAAAGAAATTACATGTTCGTTGACCCTGCCTTCGTAGGTAGTTCAGACGTTCGTAAAGAAGTTGAACTCATGTTTGATAAGATTATCGTAGGTAAAATACCTCCACAACAAGCTATCGCTGAAGCATTAGCTGAATTACAAGGGATCTTGAGATGATGAAATATTTAAAAAGATTTGTTATAGTAGTTGCACTATGTGTTACATGCTGGGTTCTCTCAGCATGTAACACATCTACAACAACAACTGTAGAACAATACATTTTACCTGATTTAACAGGTAAAACAGTGTTTAACTATACAGATGCGATTGATACAAATAAAATATATGTCGCTCTTAAAACAGAGCCACATCAAACCATACCTCAAAATGAGTTCATAAGATACGGTAATAACCTGAAACCAGGGGATGCTGTTCATGTAGGAACAACTGTTGAAGTGTATTTCTCATCTGGTCAAGAAGTAGTAGATAACGACCCACCAATTATTACAGGTGTAGAAGATATTGAAATTGAATGGAACACCCCATTTGATCCGTTGGAAGGTGTAAAAGCGGTTGATAAAGTGTTTGATGTTGAAGTGGACCTAACAGACAAAATTAGAGTTATTTTACTCGATAAAGATAAGAATCGTATCGATGAAATAAATACTTCAATACTTACTACTTATTATGTCCGTTATTCTGTGACAGATAAGGCAAATAATAATACAACTGTTGATAGAAAAGTAACAATTGGGCCTATTAAAGAAATTACGACACCGTACACGGATAATCTAAAAATGGATTTCGATTATGAAGGTAAGACCTTCTTAGTAGATGGCGTTGAGAGAGTACAGTTAGATAGATGTGTCGATGGAGATACGGCAAATTTCAAAGTGTTTGATCCACAAGAAAACGATTATGTTATGATAAAAGTTCGTTTCCAAGGTATCGATACCCCAGAATCAACACCAGATGGTGGATATGAACAATGGGGAGAAGATGCCAAAGAATTCACATGCGACAAACTAAAAAATGCCAAAGAAATAGTTCTCGAAAGAGATCCTAATTTAACAAAAGTTGATACCTACGGACGTTATCTTGCGTATGTTTGGTACGATGGTAGATTATTAAATCTTGAAATAGTAGAGCAAGCTTATTCTCAATTCAATTTAACTAGACAAGCAAAATACTATCAAGTCTTTTTTGAAGCTGAGTATAGAGCACGCCATACATTAAAACGTATATGGGGAGAAGTAGACCCAAAATGCCCTAAATGTGGTGTTAAATATTAAAAATTAGTATAGAAAAGGAGAGTTAGGCGGATGAAAAAGATATTTAGTTTTCTTTTAGTAATTCTGATGTTGATTTCAATTCAGGACAAGTACTTTCTCCAGTTTCATAATCTAAGGCTGGTACTTGGATTATTGCACAAGATTTGTCCTCACTTATGTATGTATATGGATACTTCGGATGCTTAAAGA
>JAAZCR010000246.1 GCA_012513195.1 Bacilli bacterium
AATAAGTACTGTCCCATTCATCGCCATTTTATGGTGTTATTAATATATAAATAATTATAGTCATATTTAATATATCTGTCAACCGTAACTTACTTTTTATACTTTAATTGATTAAATACTTCTAAGAATTTTTGAGCTTGTGGTGCTTCTTCCTCTTGTACCATTTCTTCTTCCTGTTCTATTTCTTCATTAACTACTTCGATAGTTTTATCATCAATCTTAATAGTTTGATCCTTTAACAACTCTTCAAGATCATAATCTGTTTTATCTTGAACTTGTTTGACAATCTCAAGATACTTAGGATCTTCATTTAAGTTTTTAATTAGTTCATCACATAGTTTTTGTAAGGCATCATCGGTCTCAAAGAACTGTAACAACTCGCGAAAATCATCATTATCATTGCGGAAAATAAAATAATTTGTATCAGCAAATCGGAAAATAGTTTTTCTAAAAATCGATAAAATATGACCACGATAACGTTTCAGTTCTTCATCTTTTTCTTTAATACTTTTAATCAATTCTTCAATTTGCTCTAGATAATCGGTTAAGATCTCATTACCTTTAAGATGAGCATCTTGTTCAATCTTTTCTGCTTGTCTTTTCGCATTGTTGATAATGTTATCAGCGTCTTTTTTGGCTTTCTCGATAATTTCCGCAACTTGTTCCTCATAAACATCCGTGCTTAATTTGGCATTTTTTTCTCGTTCAAGTTTTTCTGTAAGCAAGATTTGGTTTTCCTTTTCGAGTGCGGATCTTTTTTCTTCTAAATCGACCAAAAAATCCAATAACTTCACAATTATTATCTTGGATTCTTCGAGATTATATTGGTCTACATTCGCAAGTATTTGGTCGCGCAAGGTACTAAAATTCACAAAGATCCCTCCTAAACATTAAGCGGATGGTAAAAGTATTAGTACTACTAATTTCCCCGTTTTCGTTGTGCGTAATAATTCTCCGATTTTAAAACGACCAAAATTACGCACGGATACAATATCCCCTACTTGACAAATCTCATCAGCATCTTTACACACTAAGAAATTGCGATAAACTAATCCTTCTTGAATATGTTTTTTCGCATTATCTCTAGATAAATTATATACATGGCTAATTAAATTATCAATACGCATAGACGAAATAATAATTTCTTTTTGGTCATATTTAGGTTCAATTAAAACTTCTTCATAATGAGGAGTTAAATCAATCGGTACCTGATTAATATGGGTAAATTCATTATAAAGCACAGGAACTATCTCACGAGAGACAAAAATATAAACTTCTTTTTCACCTAACACTATGTCTCCAAATAAACTGCGCTCTAGTCCTAAACTCATCAATGAACCTAAAACATTACGATGGGTAATATCAAGAAAACGTTGATTATATGTAATTTTAAGGCATTCTATTTTACAATCAACATCTATATTTAAATCACGGGGAATAAGACAAGCTTTGCGTCGCTCCGCAAATGGATATCCACCATTAAACTGTAAGGTAACATCTTTACCTTTCACGATTTCTTTATAAATAGCCTGTTCACGTAAGGTCAAGAACTTCGTGATGATTATTTTACCGTTTTGAGTTCGCTCTACTTGATCGAGGACTTGAGCATAAAAGTTCTTTTCTTCTGGTATGATAATCATAATGTCACTATTATAATTAATAAGTAATGAATGAGTTTTAGAAACAATGATGCAAGTATTGGCGCAAAACTAATTCCACCAATCGTAGCGAACTCAAATGGTCTAATAATTGGCTCACATACTTGTTCTAAAAAACTATATAACCTTGAACCTCTAACCTCAGAAAAGTAACCAAGTATAATATAAATAAAGATTAAAAAGATGTATATATCGACAATGTACCCCACGATATCTACTAATCTTTCCACGTTCACATCTCCTAATGTGTTTTAGTTAATTATCCAAAAACGAAATACTCTTTTAGAAATCTTTTCGACGTCCCCATTTAAAACATAGAGGGCACCAGCGATAAAATCAGTGATGCGTTTACTAGTTTCTAAATCGACATCGGTCAAATCAACGATTACTGTATTTCCCTTTTCTAATTGCTCGATAACTTCACAAGCATCCTCATAACTCCGAGGATAAAGCTTGATTTCCATCCTGCGTCGTTCCATAACTGGTGTCTGATACTGCGGTTTTTGATAAATCTCTTCTTCTTGGGCAATTTCTTCATCCTGATGATTATCAAATATGTCATCTTCTTCATCAAATCCCAAAAATTTTCTAAACATCTTTTTAATCATCGTTATTTCCTCCGTTAGAATATAATAACGAGCCGATTCTTAAGACTGTTGCCCCTTCAAGTATTGCGATATGATAGTCGTTACTCATCCCCATTGAAAGTTCAGTACAAGGAGCATATGGCAACTTTAGTGCTTTAATTGTATCGCGTAGTTCTCTAAGTGTTCGAAATGTCTGTTTGAGAACCTCAACATCCGATGTATGTTCAGCCATCGTCATTAAACCTATTATTTTAATTTTATCATATTTTTCCAATTTGTATATAAAAGATTGCACATCTCTAACATTTAACCCATGTTTACTAGATTCACCAGAACAATTAACCTGAACGAAACAGTTTAATGGTGTTTCGCGATGCTTATTGATTTCTTCAGCAAGACTTTCGCGATCAAGTGAATGTAAATAAGAAATCTTATTAATCATTTTCTTAACTTTATTGGTTTGTAAGGTACCGATGAAATGCCAAGTAATCGGTTCACCTTGTAACTCTTCATACTTCATTAAAAAATCTTGAACGCGATTTTCCCCAAAGTTAGTTATACCCGCCTTAAGCAACTCTTTCATTTCATTAGGACCCACATATTTTGTGGCGGCACAAATAGTAATAGATTGGGTTAAGTTATTTTCTATCTTAATCTTATCGATATTTTTTAATAAACGTTCAACATTTTCTTTTATGCTCATACATCGTCACCTAGGAAATATTTACCTATATTATAACATAAACTATGCTGTTTACTAATATTTTATCCTAGGTTTTTTACAGGATAGTTGACAATTATAACATTTTCACCAATCTTAATGATCTGATCCCATGGTATTCTAATACATTCTCGCTTTGAGAAGAGATTTCCTAGCCCTGCCCGCTGTTGAACAAAAATAGAGAAGATTTGTCCCGAGTTAGGCTCAATTTCTAAATCAACAATAAAACCAATAATTACCCCATCGACTACATTTATTACTTCTTTTAA
>JAAZCR010000247.1 GCA_012513195.1 Bacilli bacterium
ATGGCGTGTTGTCGTGCCGTATTACCAATTATGCGGGCCCAGCGTAATGGATTAATTATTAATATTAGTAGCGTTGCTGGTTTTATCGCCATTCCTTATCAAGCGATGTATAGTGCCAGCAAATATGCCTTAGAGGCAATGACCGAAGCCTTGCGGATTGAAGTTAAACCATTTAATATTAGAGTATCGCTCATTGCGCCTGGTGATATGAAAACAAACTTTGTGCGCGAATATACCGCAAAATCCCAAGATTCGGTATATAAAGAGCGGTGCACCAAAGCTGTTCAAGCGATGATTGAATCCGAACAAAAAGGTCCTGGACCTGAGGTAGTTGTTAAAGAACTTAAAAAAATTATAAATAAACGAAATCCTGCGATTAGGAGAGTAGTGGGATTTCAATATAAATTGATTGCGTTCTTAGTACGCTTATTACCCAAAAAATTAGTACATTATGTAGTTGAAAAATTATATTAGTAGGAAGAGGATGAATTATGGATATTTTTCAAAAGTGTAGAGAATTTACAGCAGCTAAAGAAATGATGGAAGCTGGGGTTTACCCTTATTTCCACATGTTAACTAGTGGGCAAGATACAGAAGTTATCATTAATGGTCAACGCACCATCATGATTGGTTCTAATAACTACTTAGGATTAACTAGTGACCCTCGTGTAAAGCAAGCAGCCATTGAAGCGATTGAAAAGTATGGTACAGGTTGTTCAGGTAGTCGCTTCCTTAATGGTACTTTAGATTTACATGTACAACTAGAAAATGCGTTAGCCAAATTTTTACATAAAGAAGCAGCCATGTGCTTCAGCACTGGTTTCCAAACTAACCTAGGTATTATCTCTGCCATCGCTGGTCGAGGTGACTATATTTTATGTGACCGTGCTAACCATGCAAGTATTATCGACGGTACACGCTTAAGTTTTGCGAAGGTTATTAAATATAATCATAACGATATGGCTGACCTTGAACGAGCATTAAAGGCAGTACCTGAAGGCCATGGTATATTAATCGTATCTGATGGCGTCTTCAGTATGGAAGGTGACATCGTTAACCTCCCTGATATGGTTGAACTCGCTGAAAAATATGGTGCTCGCATCATGATTGATGATGCCCATGGTTTAGGTGTAATTGGTAAGGGTGGTCGTGGTACCGGTGAATACTACGGCTTAGAAGACAAAGTCGATATTATTATGGGTACTTTCAGTAAATCACTTGCGAGTTTAGGTGGCTATATTGCGGCAAGTGAAGAAGTCATTCATTATGTAAGACACGTTAGCCGTCCCTTCATCTTCAGTGCTTCGATTTCACCAGCCAATGCGGCAGCTGCTCTTGCGGCATTAAAAATCTTAGAAGAAGAACCAGAAAGAGTGCAACGCTTGAATGAACTCGCAGATTACATGCGGGAAGGCTTTAGAGAATTAGGCATTCCAATTGGTAATTCGCAAACTCCAATCATTCCTGTTATGACTTATGATGATTTTGAAACATTCAAAAAAGCTAAAGAACTCCTTGATGAAGGTGTCTATGTTAACCCAGTAATTACACCTGCAGTAAGACCAGGGGAAGCATTATTACGCACAAGTTATACCGCTACCCACACCAAGGAACAATTAGATTACGCTTTATCTAAATTTAAGAAAGTATTTAATAAATAATTAATTATAATTTAAAAAGGATCCCAATCATAAATTAGGATCCTTTTTGTTTTTAATACTATCTATAATTAATTAGAATCTATCAAATATTGAAACATTATAGGGTAGTTTTATCGTAATTCAATAGTCCTTCCCATTTGGAGTAAAAGGATTTGCAGATCGACAATTCCAAGTGCTATTAATGATTCTGCTATGTCCTCTAAACTACTTTGTGCGGAACTATTTGGCAAATTATGATAATCAAAAACGACAATAATATCATTATTTGTAACTGTTACAGCGTCATCCAAACCGTAATAATCATTATTATTTATATAGACCATTCCATTAGTAATTTTGTCTTCAAAAGATGTTTCAAAAATTAGATAAACACCATACTCATAATGCTCGATATATATATAC
>JAAZCR010000031.1 GCA_012513195.1 Bacilli bacterium
ATTAAACACACTATTAAACTCAAATACTAAGTACCCATATGCCCCAATAAAAGTATTAGTAGGAATAACATAGGGACTAGCACCACTACCTAAGATATCATCAATAATAAAACCACTTAAGTCAATGGTTTTATCGCTTGGGTTATATAGTTCAACCCATTCTTTATTATTAGGGGATGGATTTGGTAGAATTTCATTTATTACAACAGGTATATCCTCATCCGATATTTGGGATTCTTTTTGAGTTTGTATCGTTAAAGTTTGTCCGTTGCTTCCGATAATGATATGACCTACATGATCAGTTCGATAAATTTGAATCCCTTTATCTAATAATCTACTGATTACTTCTGGTTTAGGATGACCATATGTATTACCTTCACCAACACAGATAACCGCGATTTCGGGCTGAACCGCATTTAAAAACGCAATGCTGGTGGAACTGTCTGAGCCGTGATGACCTACCTTTAATACATTAGCTTTGAGATTCACACCTTTACTTAAAATCTCATTTTCCGAAACAGTTTCAGCATCACCAGTAAAAAGAAATGCTTGGCTCCATATTCTAACTTAACTACGGCAGAATAATCATTCAAATCACTATACTTATCACTATTAGGAGCTAAAATCTCAGCTTTTAATGTTAAGCCATCAACTGTTTCGTTAAAGATAATTACACCAAATCGTGCTCTTGTGATAGTTAGCCCTTTATTATCGATTGCCTGCAAAACATCTCGATAGGTTTTTGTGGTTGGTTCCATGTCTTCAGCTATTAAGGGCATATAGATTTTTCCAATTTCAAAGGAGTTAATTACGACATCTAATCCTCCTATATGGTCTTCATGGGGATGTGTTCCGATTACATAGTCAATACGCGTAACTCCTAAACTAGTAATATAATTAACTACTGGAACTCCATCATCATTATTTCCTGCATCGATAATCATAGTTTTAGTGTTTGGTAACTGAATAAAGATTGAATCTGCTTGCCCAACATCGATAAAATGAACGACAAGTTCATTCTCTGATGCTTTTTGAGTAGTTGTTACATTTGAATTATTAGTTGTCGTTATGTTTTGCGTAGTATTTGTCGTTGTTCCATCAAATGTAGTATTGAGGATATCATCAATAATAAAACAACCTGTGAACAAAAAGATAAATAATAGTGGTAACAGAAACTTAACCTTTATAATTCTCATAGTTCCTCCCATAAAATAAAAAAATAATAGATTATCATCTATTATATAAATATTCTATCATATAGATAAACAACATTAAACTTAAATAATACATATACTATTCTTTGCGAAACTTTTTACCAACTAAATAATTATTACCAAAACATAAACATATAATAATGGTAAAACCAAAGACACTAAGCGTTTCATTCATTTGAAAAATGTAGATATTAAAAATAGCGTATACAATTAACAACAAACCCATAATCAAGCAATTTAACCCAAAATATTTCGCATAAGCGTCGCGATTGGTTACTTCACTCGCATTAGCGATAATTTCAATAAATTTGAATCTCCAGACAAAAATACCTAGGAGAATTAAGAAACTACCGATAATAATATACAATATACTCATACGTGTCACCTATTAATAATTGTGTGCTTATCTGTTTATATTATAGCGATTTTCTTACCAAATTTATTAAAATTAACAAAAACTTAACAGAAAACCTTAATTAACCATACATTTTTGATTTAATAAGAAAAATAGGTTCTATAATTTTTGGTGTGGGTAAATAAACTCACACCATATTTTATATAAAAAAAATGAGACATATTTCCAATACCCTGATAGAATAAAATTTGAACCCAAAATATAAAACCAAGGGGTGGAAATATGTCTCACAATAATTGTATCTTATTATCCCTTAATTTGAAAGATGAAAATATCATTTTTTATCAAAATTATATAACCTATGAAGATGTTAAAGGTGTTAACTCTCTTGTCTACCACGCTAAACTTACTTATATCCCTCATCATTGTGAGAAATGTGGTTGTATTTATTCTAATCGTAATCAATTCGAAAAACATGGCTTTA